>NZ_JBHXTQ010000095.1:0-32485 GCF_042677305.1 Kitasatospora sp. NPDC127121
TTGCCCCCGCTCTCTCGCGGCGACTCCGGAACTGTACGGGGACAGGCCCGCCACATGCAAATCGCCCCCGCCCGGGGTCCCGGGCAGGGGCGATCCGATGTTCAGGCACCGTCAGGCGCGGCCCATCTCCTCGACGATGGCCGCCACGAAGCCGTCGATGTCGGCCTCCGTGGTGTCGTACGAACACATCCAGCGCACCTCGCCGGTGTGCTCGTTCCAGAAGTAGAAGCGGTAGTGCTTCTGCAGCCGCTCGCTCACCTCGCGCGGGAGGATCGCGAACACCGCGTTCGCCTGGACCGGGCGCACGATCTCGACGCCGTCGATCCCACGGACGGCCGCCTCCAGCCGGCTGGCCATCGCATTGGCGTGCCCGGCATTGCGCAGATAGAGGTCGCCGGAGAGCAGCGCCTCGAACTGGACGGAGAGGAAGCGCATCTTCGAGGCGAGCTGCATCGAGGTCTTGCGCAGGAACTTGATGTTCCGCACCCGCTCGGGGTTGAGCACCACCACGACCTCGCCGAGCAGCAGGCCGTTCTTCGTGCCGCCGAAGGACAGCACGTCGACGCCCACGTCCGTGGTGAAGGCGCGCAGCGGCAGGCCGAGCGCCGCGGCGGCGTTGGCCAGGCGGGAGCCGTCGACGTGGACGAGCATGCCGAGCTGGTGGGCGTGCTCGGTGATCGCGCGGATCTCGTCGGCGGTGTAGAGGGTGCCGAGCTCGGTGCTCTGGGTGATGGAGACCGCGAGCGGCTGCGCTCGGTGCTCGTCACCGAAGCCCCAGGCCTGCTTGTCGAGCAGCTCGGGGGTGAGCTTGCCGTCCGGGGTGGGGACGGTGAGCAGCTTGATGCCGCCCATCTTCTCCGGGGCGCCGCCCTCGTCCACGTTGATGTGGGCGGATTCGGCGGCGACCACGGCGCCCCAGCGCGGGAGCAGCGCCTGGAGGGCGACCACGTTGGCGCCGGTGCCGTTGAAGACGGGGTAGGCCTCGGCCTTGTCTCCGAAGTGTCGGCGGAAGACGTCCTGGAGGTGGGCCGTGTAGTCGTCCTCGCCGTAGGCGATCTGGTGGCCGCCGTTGGCGAGGGCTATCGCGGCGAGGATCTCCGGGTGCACGCCGGCGTAGTTGTCGCTGGCGAAGCCGCGGACGGCGGGGTCGTGCCGCCGAACCGCGTCCGTACGGGTGAGGTCGGTCATCGGGCTGTCAGCCACAGGTGCTGTCCGTTCAGTTCTGCTGCGGGGCGGTCCCAGAGGCCCGCCAGGTGTCCGGCGAGGTCGGCGGTGTCGGTGAAGCCGGCGAACTTCGCCTCCGGCTTCTCGGCCCGCATTTCGGGGCTGACCAGCGCCTTGATGACCAGGATGGCAGCCGCCGCGGTGGGCTCGCCGTCGGGGGCGGTGGTCTCCTTCTTGAAGGAGTCGGCCATGGCGAGGGTCCAGGCCTCCGTGGCGGCCTTGGCGGCCGCGTAGGCGGCGCCGCCCGCGGTGGGCTTGTGGGCCGCGGCGGCGGAGATCATCGCGTAGCGGCCGGCGGAGCTGCGGACCAGGGCGGGCTGGAAGGCCAGCGAGGTGTGCTGGAGGGTGCGCACGACGGTGTCGTGCAGGAAGTCCCAGTCGTCCAGGCGGGTGTCGAAGAAGGTCTTGCTGCCGCGCCAGCCGCCGACCAGGTGGAACAGACCGTCGACGTGGCCGTGCTCGGCCTCCAGGTGGTCGGCCCAGTCGTGGACCTCCTGCGGGTCGAGCAGGTCGATCACCTGTCCGCTGACCTTGGCCCCGCGCACGGCGATGCGGGTGGCGTCCAGCGCGGATTCGAGGCGCTGGGCGTCGATGTCGGCACCGATCACGGTGGCGCCGTCGGCGGTGAGGCGGCGCAGCACCGCCTGGCCGGCCGGGCCGCTGGCTCCGGCGACGGCGATGACCTTGCCGGCCAGCGGGGACTTGGTGGTCGTGGTCACGCGGCGGCTCCCTGGATACCGGTGCCGGTGATGCCGGCGGTGGCGGCGATGACGCCGCCGAGCTTCTTGGACAGGGCCTCGTAGAACATGCTCAGCGGGAACTCGTCCGGGAGCACCGCGTCGCACAGCGCCTTGTTGAGGGCCTTGCCGTCGGTGATGTCGAGCGGCAGCGCGTCGGAGCCCTTCGCCCAGGTGGAGGCGGGGTGCGGGGTGAGGTAGCGGGAGACCAGCTCGTAGGCGGCGATCCAGTGGGCCGGCTTGGGCCGGTCGATGCCGTCGCGGTAGAGGGTCTCGATCTCGGCGCAGAGCGCGTTGGTGACCTGCGGGGCCCGGTCCCAGTCGATGCTGAGGCGGTTGTCGCGCCAGCGCAGCGCGTCGTGCTTGTGCAGGTAGGCGAAGAGCAGCTGGCCGCCCATGCCGTCGTAGTTGCGGACGCGGTCGCCGCTGACCGGGAAGCGGAACAGGCGGTCGAAGAGGACCGCGTACTGGACGTCGCGGGCGTGCGCGTTGCCCTCGGCCTCCAGTTTCACCGCCTCCTTGAAGGTGGTGAGGTCGCAGCGGAGCTCTTCCAGGCCGTACATCCAGAACGGGCTGCGCTGCTTGATCATGAAGGGGTCGAACGGCAGGTCGCCGTGGCTGTGGGTGCGGTCGTGGACGAGGTCCCACAGGACGAAGGTCTCCTGCGCGCGGTCCTGGTCCTTGAGCAGGCCCTCGGCGTCGGCCGGGATCTCCAGGCCGAGCTGCTGGACGGCGCTGGTGGTGACGGCGCGGAAGCGGGCGGCCTCGCGGTCGCAGAAGATGCCGCCCCAGGTGAAACGTTCCGGCGCCTTGCGCACGGCGACCGTCTCGGGGAAGAGGACGGCGGAGTTGGTGTCGTAGCCGGCCGTGAAGTCGGTGAAGGTGATCGGCACGAACATCGGGTTGTCGAAGCGGGTCCGCTCCAGCTCGGCCAGCCAGTCGGGCCACACGACGCTCAGCAGGACGGCTTCCAGGTTGCGGTCCGGGTTGCCGTTCTGCGTGTACATCGGGAAGACGACGAGGTGCTCCAGGCCGTCCTCGCGCTGGTCGGCGGGGTGGAAGGCGAGCAGCGAGTCCAGGAAGTCGGGCTCCCGGTAGCCGGTGTCGGCCCACTTGGCCAGGTCCGCGTCGACGGCGGCCAGGTAGGCGGCGTCGTGCGGGAACAGCGGGGCGAGCTCCTCGACGGCGCCGCGGACGGTGGCCACCAGCGGGTCGACGGTGTGCCGCTGGACGGCGGACAGGTCGATCGAGCCGTCCTTGGACTGCAGCGGGCGCAGCGTCTCGACGGCCTCCTTCAGGCGCAGCCAGGCCGGGTGGCCGGCGAGGGTCGAGACCGGGGCCTCGGCCGCCGCAGCGAGCCTTGGCGAAAGATTCTGCATCGGGGACTCACTTCGACAGGAGTTATTTCAACGGAGACACCATAAGTACGAAAGGTTCTCCTGTTCAAGGGGGTCGCGACCGACAAAGCTCCGGCGTGGCTCCGCCGAAGCCCGGGCGGGGCCCCGGGGCGCGGGCCCGCCGGCCGGGCGTCCGCCATGTGGACAGGGATCTGGATGTTCTGGACAGATGCACCGTCGGAATGCGAACCTCCCGCCATGCTCCCGGCGGTGATCACGGTGACCGAGTGCCACATCGGCCTGTTCCGGGTGCCCTCTCGTTGTCACGCCTGCTGTCGCGTACGCGGCCTCTGCCGCCGCTGTCGCTGATCCGGCTCGGAGGGCACCGCGGACGCGGGCCCGTACGCCGACCATGCCGTGTGTGTTCCGGCGCCGCCACCGGGGGGAAGTGACCCGCCGGGCCCGCGGCCGGCCCCGGCCCGGCCCGCCCCCGTCGCCTCCCCTGTCCCGCCCTGCCCTTCCTCACTGGAGCCCTGCCATGACCATCCGCAAGCCGTCCGCCGCTCTGCCCCTCGCCGCGCTGCTCGCCGCGGCCGCCGCGCTGACCGCGTGCGCGCCGCAGGACGCCAAGTCCGACGGGGCCGCCGCCTCGGGCTCCTCGGGTGCGGCCGGTAGCGCCGCGGGCTGCGCGCCGGGAGCGCTGGCGACCCGGACGGCGGGGACGCTGACCGTCGGCACCGACAAGCCCGCCTACGACCCGTGGTTCACCGAGGACAAGCCGGAGAACGGCAAGGGGTTCGAGTCCGCCGTGGCCTTCGCGGTGGCGGAGAAGCTGGGTTACCCCAAGGAGAAGGTCAGCTGGGTGGTCGCGCCGTTCGGCAAGGCCACCTCGCCGGGGGCCAAGGACTTCGACTTCGACATCAACCAGGTGTCCATCAGTGACGAGCGCAAGCAGGCCGTCGACTTCTCCTCCGGCTACTACGACGTGCGCCAGGCCGTCATCGCGTTGAAGAACTCCAAGGCGGCGGGCGCGAAGAGCATCGCCGACCTGAAGGGCGCCAAGCTGGGCGCGCAGGTCGGCACCACCAGCCTGGACACCATCACCGACACCATCAAGCCGAGCGTCCAGCCGGCCGTGTTCGACTCCAACGACCTCGCGAAGGCCGCGCTGAAGAACGGCCAGGTCGAGGCGCTCGTGGTGGACCTGCCGACGGCCTTCTACATCACCGGCGCCGAGGTGCCCGAGGCGCAGGTGGTCGGCCAGTTCGAGGGGGCGTCGAAGAGCGAGCAGTTCGGCCTGGTGCTGGACAAGGGTTCGAAGCTGACCGGCTGCGTGTCGCAGGCGGTGGACGCGCTGCGCTCCGACGGCACGCTCGCGAAGCTGGAGAAGCAGTGGCTCTCCGACGCCGTCTCGGCACCGGTGCTCAAGTGAGCGGCGACGCGGTGGCGGCCGGTCCGGCGTCGGTCGCCACGGGCCGGGGCGGGAAGATCCGCGCCGGGAAGGGCCTCGACGGGAAGGGTCGCGACGGGAGGGGCCGCGACGGCGGCGGGGGCAAGGGGGACGACGACGGCTACCGCCCGTCCGAACGACGGCTGGCACACGAGGCGTACCGGCGCGGCCGGGCCCGCCGGTCGGCGCTGACGGCCGCCGGGTCGACCCTGGCGATGGCGGTCGCGCTCTACCTGCTGGTCGTCAACTCCCCCGGCTGGGAGGTGACTCGGAAGACCTTCTTCAACGCCGACTACGCCCGCCAGGCGCTGCCCGAGGTGCTGACGGGGCTGCGGCTCAACCTGGAGCTGATGCTCGGCTGCGGCGCGCTGATCCTGGTGTTCGGCCTGCTGCTCGCGGTGCTGCGGACGCTGCGCGGGCCGGTGTTCCTCCCGGTGCGGCTGCTGGCCACCGCGTACGTGGACTTCTTCCTCGGGCTGCCGATGATCATCTGCCTGCTGGTGATGATCACCGGGGTGCCGGCGCTGCGGCTCAGCGGGGTGACCACCGATCCGCTGGTGCTCGGCGGGGCGGCGCTGGTGCTGACGTACTCCGCCTACGTGTCGGAGGTCTTCCGCTCCGGCATCGAGTCGGTGCACCCCAGCCAGCGGGCCGCGGCCCGGTCGCTCGGGCTCACCAACGCGCAGGCGATGCGGTACGTGGTGCTCCCGCAGGCCGTGCGGCGGGTCGTGCCGCCGCTGCTGAACAACCTGGTCAGCCTGCAGAAGGACACCGGGCTGGTCTCGATCGGCGGGGCGATCGACGCGGTGTACGCGGCCAAGATCATCGCGGCCCGGTCGTTCAACTTCACGCCGTACCTGGTGGCGGGGCTGGTGTTCATCGTGCTGACCATTCCGCTGACGCGGTTCGCCGACTGGCTGACCGCCCGGACGAACCGTCGGCAGTTCCAGGGAGGTGCGGTGTGAGCGGAGACGTGCTCCGGCTGGAGTCCGTGCGCAAGACCTTCGGCGGCCAGGTGGTGCTGCGCGACGTGGGGTTCGCCGTGCCCGAACACTCGGTGACGGCGCTGATCGGGGCGTCCGGCTCCGGCAAGTCCACGCTGATGCGGTGCGTCAACCTGCTGGAGGGGATCGACGACGGGGCGGTCTTCCTGGACGGGGAGGAGATCACCGACCCGCGCGCAGACCAGGACGCCGTCCGTCGCCGGATCGGCGTGGTGTTCCAGTCCTACAACCTGTTCCCGCACCTGACCGTGCTGGAGAACATCACGCTCGCCCCGCGCCGGGTGCACGGACGGGGGCGGGCCGAGGCGGAGGCGGAGGCGCTGGGACTGCTCGACCGGCTCGGGCTGGCGGCCAAAGCGAAGGAGTACCCGGACCGGCTCTCCGGCGGACAGCAGCAGCGCGTCGCCATCGTGCGGGCGCTGGCCACCGGGCCCCGGCTGCTGCTGCTCGACGAGATCACCGCGGCGCTCGACCCGGTCCTGGTCGGGGAGGTGCTCTCGGTGGTGCGCGACCTCAAGGAGCAGGGGATGACGATGGTCCTGTCCACCCACGAGATGGGGTTCGCGCGCGAGGTGGCCGACCAGGTCTGCTTCCTGGACGACGGGGTGGTGCTCGAACAGGGGCCGCCGGAGCAGGTGTTCGGCGATCCGCGGGAGGAGCGGACGCGACGGTTCCTCAGCCGGGTCGTCGCCTCGGGGCGGCTCGCGGGCTGAGCGCCGGCCGGGGCGGCGGAGCGTGTGCCCGGTGGCCGCACACCGGGGGGCACCACTGTGCGCCCCAGTGCGCGCCCTGCCCGCGCCCCGGCCACAGCGGTGATCGTGGACGGGACGACCGTCCAGACCGCGGTCGGCGGGCGATGGTGTGGCGGGCCGCGGGCGAGGAGCAGGGGCGGGAGACAGATGCCGGCGAACAGATAACAGATGACGTTATCTGTTATCCGTTATCTGTTCGCTGACATCTGTCATCTGTCATCTGTCATCTGTTCGCCGCCCCCGCCACACCGCCGCCGGCCGCCCGCCCCCGTCGCCCCGGGAGGCCGCCGTTGCACGGACCCTCGCTGATCAGCTGGCTGCTCGCGCTCCTCACCGCCACCGCCGGGGCCTACTGCCTCACCCGGCTGCGCCACTCCCCCTGCGCCGCCGGCACCACTCACCACTTCGGCGCCCGGCGCCTACTCGCCCGGGAGTCCGACGCCGCCGAGGCCCTGATGGGGCTCGGCATGGCCGCCATGGCCGTGACCGGCGGCGCCGTCCCGGCCACCGTCTGGGCCTGGGTGTTCGGCCTCCCCGCCGCCGCCTTCCTGCTCGCCGCCGTACGCGCCCCGGCCCGCCGGGCACACCGGCTGCACCACGCGATCGGCGCGATCGCCATGACGTACATGGCGCTCGCGATGACCGCCACCCCCGGCCATCACCACCACGCCGCCGACGCGGGCACGCCGCTGCTGACCGGCTCCCTCCTGCTCTACTTCGGCGCCTACTCCCTGTGGGCCGGCACCCGGCTCCTGCACACCCCCTCCGGGACCCTGGCACTCGGCACCGCCGGGCTGCCCCGGGCCTGCCGACTCACCATGGGCATCGGCATGTTCGCCATGCTCCTGACCATGTGAGCCCCGATCGATCCAAGACCCCATCCCTGACGTGGCGTTGGTCACTGGCCGGTCGAAAGCCGTTCCTCCGGAGGTCATCAGCGCATAGGTTGGCAGGGAGCGCGTTGTCGCGTTCCGTGCGTACTCGGGGAGCCCATGCGATGACTGCCCTGATCGGCCTGCTGCTGCTCGGACTGCTGCTCTCGACCGTCGCGCCCCGGCTGCTGGCCCGGGCCCGCTGGGCGGAGCGCGAACCGGTGCTGGCGCTGCTGGCATGGCAGTGCCTGGTGGTGGCCGTGCTGCTGTGCTGCGTCCTGGGCCTGCTGCTGGCCGCCTCCGCCGCGCTGCCCGAACTGCGCGCCCTGGTGTTCTCGGGCGCCCCGCACGGCGTCGAGGCCGCGTACGGCCTCCAGGACGCCGAGGGCTGGGGCCGGCTGTGCGCCGCGGTGCTGGCGGCGGGCGGCCTGCAGACGGTGCTGGCGCTCACCCGCGAGGTCCGTTCCGCGAAGGCGCTCCGCGACCACCGGCATGCTCAACTGACGGTCCGGGCACCGGAATTGCCGGAGGCCATCGCGGCCGCCCGCAGCCGCCGGGAGCGGCTGGTGGTGTTGGAGAACATCCGCCCGGAGGCGTGGTCGCTGCCCGGCCCGGACTCCCGCCTGGTGGTCACCACCGGCGCCCTCCAGCAGCTGACCGACCGGGAGTTGGCCGCTGTCCTGAGCCATGAGCGCGGGCACGTCCGGGCCCGGCACCACTGGCTCCAGCAGTGCGCCCAGGCGCTCGCCTCCGGCTTCCCCGGGGTCGGCGTGTTCAGCGCCTTCCGGGCCCAGGTGGAGGAGCTGGTGGAGCTGGCGGCCGACGACCGGGCCGCGCGCCGGCACGGCCGGCACACCACTGCCCTCGCACTGGCCGAACTCAACCTGGACCGTGGGGTGTTCGGCTCCTGCCCGCCCGGCCTGGCGCAGTCCCCGCGGCGAGTGGACCGGCTGCTCGCGGGCCGCCCGCGACTATCCGTCCCGCACCGGCTGCGGCTCACCGTCGTCGCCCTCGCCGCACCCGCCGCAGCCGTCCTGCTGGCCGTCGCGCCGGGGCTGACCTCGCTCCTCTGAAAAGGGGCTCACCCCTCCAAAAAGGCCCAACCCAACTGCCAGCCCGCCGGATTGACGCCGAGTCAGGTTGTCGAAGGGACAGTTTGCCGGCGGGACGGCTTGCCGGCAGGTCAGCTTGTCGGCGACTCGTCCAACGGCCCGAGCGGGGCGCCGAGGGTCAGTTCGAGCACCTCACGATGGAGCGGCCTGGCCTGCTCGTACCGCTCCCGACCGGTCCCGGTCAGGGTGATCACGATGGCCCGCCGGTCGCTCTCGCACATCGCCCGGGTGACCAGCCCGCCCTTCTCCAGGCGGGCGATCACCCGGGACAGCGCACTCTGGCTGAGGTGGACGGTGTGGGCCAGCTCCTGCGCCCGCAGCGCATGGCCGCCGCCCTGGCACCCCTCCACCAGGCGCTCCAGCACCTCGAACTCGCTCACGCCCAGCCCGCACTTGTCACCCAGCTCGCGATCGAGCATGCAGGCCGTGGCGGCATGCCGGGCCAGCAGGTCGCGCCATTGCGCAACGAGACCGGCCTCCGCCGGGGAGTCGAGATCAGCCACGGTGCCACCCTAGCATGTGCGCCGTAAAATTATGTGTTCACATCTTATTCATTTGCATTGAATGCACGCGCATGTACTGTCCTCCCCATGACCACCGCGACCGCCACGTCACCCGACGCCCCGTCAACCAGCGGGCTGAGCTGGACACCCCGCCTCTGGGGCACCCTGATCGTGCTCTGCGCCGCCATGTTCCTGGACGCCCTGGACGTCTCCATGGTCGGCGTCGCCCTCCCGTCCATCGGCTCCGAGCTGCACCTCTCCACCTCCGCCCTGCAATGGGTGGTCTCCGGCTACGTGCTCGGCTACGGCGGCCTGCTGCTGCTCGGCGGCCGCGCCGCCGACCTGCTCGGCCGCCGCCGGGTCTTCCTGGTCGCCCTGGGCGTCTTCGCCGCCGCCTCGCTGCTCGGCGGCCTGGTCGACGACGGCGGGCTGCTGATCGCCGCCCGCTTCCTCAAGGGCGTCAGCGCCGCCTTCACCGCCCCGGCCGGCCTGTCGATCATCACCACGACCTTCGCCGAGGGCCCCGCCCGCAACCGGGCGCTGTCGATCTACACCACCTGCGGCGCCAGCGGCTTCTCGCTCGGCCTGGTGCTCAGCGGGCTGCTCACCTCCGTCGGCTGGCGCTGGACGTTCCTGATGCCCGTCCCGGTCGCGCTGCTCGCCCTGTTCTTCGCGGTCCGGCTGCTCCCCCGCCCTACCGAGGAACGCGCCAAGGGCGGCTACGACGTGCTGGGCGCGATCACCGGCACCGCGACCGTGCTGCTGCTGGTGTTCACCGCCACCGAGGCGCAGGGCGCCGGCTGGCTGAGCCTGCGCACCGTCGGCTCGCTGGTCGTGGTCGCCGCACTGGCCGCCGCCTTCCTGCTGGTCGAGAGCCGCACCGCCCACCCACTGGTCCGGCTCGGCATCTTCCGCAACGGCTCGGTCGCCCGGGCCAACGTGATCGCCTTCGCCATGGCCGGCGCGTACGGCGGGTTCCAGTTCGTCGTCACCCTCTACCTGCAGCACCTGCTGGGCTGGTCGGCGCTGCAGATGGCCCTCGGGCTGCTGCCGGCCGGCGCCTTCATCGCGCTCTCGGCACCGTTCATGGGCCCGATCGTGGACCGCTTCGGCACCGGCCGGCTGCTGCCGATCGGCCTGCTGGCCCTGGTCGGCGCGTTCGCGCTGTTCCTGCGGCTGGACGAGCACAGCTCGTACGTGGGTCTGGTCCTGCCCTCGATGCTGCTGCTCGGCGTGGGCTTCGCGCTGGCCTTCCCCTCGGTGAACATCGCCGCCACCGACGGCGTGGGCGACGACGAGCAGGGCCTGGCCTCCGGCCTGGTCAACACCGCGATCCAGGTCGGCACAGCGGTGGTCCTGGCCGGCGCGACCGCGATGATCACCGCCGGCAGTGCCGGCGGTGACAGCCCGCAGGCGCAGCTGGACGGCTACCGGCCGGCCCTGGTGTTCGTCGCGGCGGTCGCGCTGTTCGGCCTGCTGATCGCCGCGGTGGGCGCCCTGGTCGACCGGCGGCGGAAGTCGGCTCCCGCGCCGGTGCCGGACTACGATTACCCCTCGGTCGGGTCGAGCGCGGCGCGGACCGAAGTCCTGACCAACCGCTGACCGTCGACCGCCACCCGGGCCGGCCCCCGGCCCCCGCCGTCGGACAATGGCGCCGGCTCCACCAAACCCCCGTTTTGGTGGAGCCGGCCGTCTTCGTACCGGGCGCCCGAGCGGCGCCCACCGGCGCGCGGTTTCACGGTGCGACTACCGGCTCCGCCAGTATATTGGCCCGGAGCCAACGAACGTTCGGAGCAGACACGATGGCACCTCGCGGGGATTCGGTCAATGAGGAGATGCGGCAACGCTCCCGTCGGCGCATCATGCGAGCCACCGTCGAACTGGTCGACCGGCACGGATACGCGGGCACCACGCTGACCGACATCGCCGAGCGGGCCGGGCTCGCGCGCGGCCTGCTCTCGTACTACTTCGACGGGAAACGGCTGCTGATGCAGTCCGCAACGCACCGGATGATGCACCAGTCGCTCTCCGGCGCGCTCGCCGAGCTGACCCCGGACGCCACACCGGCGGCCCGGCTGGCCCGCGCGATCGACGCGGTCCTCACCCTCGCCCTGGAGCATCCGCGGGTGATGCGCTCGCACCTCGCGCTGATCCTGGACCCGGACTCCGGCGCCTTCGTCCAGGACCCGGAGCAGCAGCAGCTCGGCGCCATCCTCCAGGGCCTGCTGCTCGACTGGGGCGCACCGGACCCGGCCGCCGAGCACGCGGTGCTGCGCAGCGCGCTGATGGGCGGCTGCATCGGGGTGCTGCTGCCGGGCGCCGAACTCCCGCTGGCGCTGATCCGGGCCGACCTGTTCCGCCGCTACGACCTGCCCTGGGAGTTGGGCACCCCGCCGCAGGCACTGCCGCCGGAACGCGAACGGCCGCCGGCCCGCGGCTGACGGCGGGTGGATGGCGGCTCGGTGCCCGGGCGACCGATCGCGGGCCGCCGGACCCGTACGCTCTGCTGAGAGCTCCCCTCAGCACTCCTCTCAGTGCTCCTCTCAGCGCTCCTTGAGGATCGAGGCCAGCAGGTCCACGGTCCGCTCGGGCGTGAGGCTGTCCACGCAGAGCCGCTCCATGACCTGGATGTACGCGTCGACGTCGTCCCGCTTGTCGAGGTACAGCGCGCTGGTGAGCTGCTCCAGGTAGACGACGTCCGCGAGGTCCTGTTCAGGGAAGCGCAGGATCGTGAACGCCCCGGACTCCCCCGCGTGCGCGCCGAATCGGAACGGCATCACCTGGATCACGACGTTGGCCTGCTCGGCGACGTCGATCAGGTACTGCACCTGGCCGCGCATCACCTTGGGCCCGCCGACGGGGCGGCGCAGCGCGGCCTCGTCGATCACGGCCCACAGCCGCGGGCTGGCGCCCTCGGTCAGCAGCTTCTGGCGACGCAGGCGAAGGCTGACCCGCCGTTCGATCTCCTCCTCGCTGACGACCGGCCGACTCTGTCCGAAAACCGCCCGTGCGTACTCCTCGGACTGCAGCAGTCCGGGGATGAACTGCACCTCGTAGGTGCGGATCAGCTGGGCGGCCTCCTCCAGGCCGACGTAGGTCTGGAACCAGCCCGGCAGCACGTCGTTGAAGCTGTGCCACCAGCCGGACTTGTTGGCCTCGCGGACCAGCCCGAGCAGTGCCTCCCGCTCCAGGCCGTCGTCCACGCCGTAGAGGCTGAGCAGGTCGGCGACGTCGCGTTCCTTGAAGCTGACGCGGCCGAGTTCCATGCGGCTGATCTTGGACTCGGAGGCCCTGATCGCGTAGCCGGCGTCCTCGCGCGTGATGCCGCGCGTCTCACGCAGGCGACGCAGCTGAGACCCGAGGAGGATCCGGCGGACCATCGAGCCGCCGCCCGGCTGAACTGTGGTCATGCGGTCGAAACCTCCACCTAGGGCAAACAGCGCACAGTCTGCCATCAGTTGAGCGCTCACGGTGCCGATACTGACGGATGTTCCTATCAGTTCCACACTCCACACACCAGGATGCACGTGCATCCGGCGCTTGCATATGCCAATAGTGCGACTGCACGTGAATCGACTCTTGCATCTGCAGTGAGCGCACACCACCATGGTGCACGTGCACCTGCACATCCCTGGCAATCCCGCGGGCTCCGCGTCGACCCCACGCGCGACTCCGTGCACCGACCCGGCAGCGTTCCCCCGCGCCACCGGGGGATCGTGTGCGCGCGCGCTGGTCGAGGGGGCGGCCGAGCGGCCGAGCGAGTCGGAGGTGACCGGCATGACCCCGGCGGGTCCAGCCGTGTCCGCCCCCTTATGGGAGGAGCTCTTCATGAGCACCGGTACGGCTTTGGCGGTTGACCCCCATGTGGTCACCTGTACGCTCGCTCCTCGCTTCGAAGCCGTCAGAACCGCGCGCGACTTCGCCAGAACCTCTCTTCAGCGCTGGGGCCTGATGGAGCTGTTCGACGACGTCGCGCTGGTGGCCTCGGAGCTGGTGACCAACGCACTGCGGCATGCGATCGGCGCACGACCCGACCCTGCGGGTGGCGCCCAGGGCGAGTACGACTTTCCCATACAGCCGACCCCCGAGGGCCGGCTGCCGATCCGAATAAGCCTGGTCCACCGCTCTCCCCAGGTGGTCTGCGCGGTGAGCGACCCGAGCTGCATCGGCCCGGTCGCCCGGGAGGCGGACTTCGTCGCCGAGTCCGGCCGCGGACTGCACCTGGTGGAGTCCTTCAGCCGCTCCTGGGGTTGGCACCCGCTGGGCAGCGGCAAGGTGGTCTGGGCCCTGTTCGAGGCGGAGCCGGCCACCGGTTCCGAACTCGGTGGACGGCACCGGCGCTCGGCCTAGCGCCAGGCGGCGCGCGGCCGGCCGAGGGAGGCCCCGGGAGGACCGCACCCCGGGCTCCGCGGGGCGGCTCGACGGGCCTGGCGCAGGTGCGCCACGGGCTCCGGCTCAGTCCTCAGGACGATTCCCACGACGATTGCCGGGTCGGCCCCCCGGACGAGCCGGCCGGACTGACGGCCGGGCACCCCGGCGGCCCGCCCCCCGTCCACGTCCGGGCCCCCAACCGTGCGCGGGACCACCCGCCGCGCCTGCGCGCGGTCGGCCGCGAGAGCGCCCGTCGGGAGAACGCCCGTCGCGTGGCCCCGGACCGGCCCCGGACAAGACAAAGGCCGTCGCGGTGTCAGCACCCACGACGGCCCCCCGATGGCAGGACGGCGGCCGGTCAGACCGCCAGGTGGTCGAACTCCCCGTCCTTGGCCCCCAGCAGCAGGGCGGCGATCTCGGCCCGGGTGTAGATGAGCGCCGGCCCTTCCGGGAAGCGCGAGTTGCGCATCGCCACATCGCCCCCCGGCAGGGCCGCGAACTCGACGCAGTTCCCCTGGGAGTTGCTGTGCAGGCTCTTCTGCCAGAGAACCCCCTTGAGGTCGGCGGCCGCCATCCCGTTGTAGGTGTCGTACGAGCCGTGCGTGTCCTGCGAGTCGTGCATAGAAATCTCCCGAAGAGCTCCGGAGTGGTCGTCCAGCGCGGCGCTCCCGGCACCCGCCGAACGAACGGACCGGCCCCGTACCGGCCCGGCACAACGCCTCACTTGACGCGATGATAGCTGCTGTGCACGTGCATCAGCACGGGACATTGCAGGTGCACGAGGCCTTTCACCGGCAGTTCCGAACTCTTCACGGGCCCTTCTCCTGACGGTACGTAAACGGACATAGCCGAGTGAATCGCCAGATTCTCGATAACCGGCCGTGAGCGGTTCCCCGCTGAATGTTGATCTTCAGACGCCCGGAGTCGCGCTGCCGTGACGCTCCGTCAGGCGACCTCCCGGCTGTGAGACATCTCACGCGCCACACAGGCAACTCGACGCCCCGTCGGACACGTCAGGGCTACGAGCGGTGATCGCTCGAAGGCTGGGTGAGATATGTCCGGATTGCGGGCAAACCGCCCGGACGGACACGGCGGGAACGCGGCGCACCCGCCATGACCACGTGAAACTCGAACGGCAGCCGAATGCAGGCCTGACGGGCCGATGTCCTACGATCTCCGGCATGAGCACCGCAGCCATCCCGGGCGCGCCACTGCCCGTCCGCACTCCAGGCTCCCGTGCGCGGGGGCGCCACCGCCGCCCCGAGCGCCCCGAGATCCCGGCCGGCTCCCCGGCCCTGGTGCTCGCCGTGCCCGCGACCGCCGGGCCCGAGTCCCGCTCGGTCGTCGAGGAGCTGCTGTCGATCGTCCGCAGCGAGCAGAGCGGCATCCAGACCGCCGTCGGCTACCTCCCGGGCGAAGCCGCCCAGGGGGTCGACAGTGACGACCGCACCGTCGCCGAACTGCTGGCCATGGCCGCCGAGGCGGGCCTGCCCGCGCCGGTCCTGGTGCCGCTGGTACCCGGCCCGCACGGATTCCTGACCGAACTTCACGCCCTCGCCGCGGAGTACGGAGCCCCCGTCACCGACGTGCTCGGCCCGCACCCGCTGCTCGCCGAGGCCGTGCACGTGCGCCTGTCCGAGGCCGGCCTGGCACGCGCCGACCGGGCCCGGCTGTTCGCCATCGCGACCGCCGCGGACGGCGTCGTGCTGACCACCGTCGGCGGCGAGGAGGCCGCTGCCGCGGCCGGCATCACCGGTGTCCTGCTGGCGGCCCGGCTGGCCGTCCCGGTCGTGCCCGCCGCGCTCGACGTGCCGGGCTCGGTCGCCGCGGCCGTCAACCACCTCAAGGAGACCGGCTCCCAGCGCCCGGCGCTGGCCCCGCTGGTGATCGGGCCGGAGGCCGACTCCGAACTGCTCGCCACGGCCGCCGAGGAGACCGGCTGCCCGTCCGCGGCGCCGCTGGGCGCCTACCCGACGGTCGGCCAGCTGATCGCCGCCACCTACCTGGCCGCGCTGCCGGCACCCTCCCCCGAGGCCCTGGCGCAGGCCGAGGCCGAGGCGGCGGAGACCGCCGAGGGCGCGCACGCCGACCACTCCGGCCGGGGCGGTCACGCCGCCCACGCCGCTCGCACCGCCACCGAGGAGTCGGCCGGCCAGTAGCGGTCACCGCACTCGTGAAGGGCCCGGAACGGCTACGTTCCGGGCCCTTCCTGCTTGTCCCGTAAGGGAGTTAAAGGGCGAATAGGTGCGATGTCCGTTCTATCCGCATTTGTTCGCCGTCGCTCGATCCATCCCCCGACGGCCACAGTGTGGACGCACCTCCTTCTCGGCGGGCGGCCCCCGTGGGACCCGACCCGCCGTCACCCGCCTCCTGAAGCACAGACAGTTGTGCACGCCCTTCGCGGCATTGCCGGAAATCGGCCATTTTCGATCATGGCGAGCGAGGGGAACGACCGTTCTCGCCAAACCGTGATGCACGTCACAGGTGTTTGCAGTTTGAACTTAAGTCTGCTTAACGTGCTCCCCGTTCGTGGCCACACGAACCCAGTTCATCCGCGACGCCGAGTCCTGCCGTCGGATGTCCTGGCAGCGCGAAAACGCACCACGGCAGGAGCGGGGGACCCACAGGTAAGTCGCCCCGGACCGTTCCCCGGAACGATCCAGGGCTAGGGGTGAAGCCGCGCCCACAGCGCGGCCGGGCAACTCCAGCCCGAATCCGACAGCTCACCTCGCAGGCGTGGGAGAGGACTGCGTCTTCATGCTGCCCACCAACGGCACCCGTCTGTCCAGTCGTACCCGACGCGTGATCGCCGCCATCGGCGTCGCGGGCGTCGGCCTCACCATCCCCTGCCTCACCTCCGGCACCGCCTCCGCCGCCTCCGTCGCCACCTGGGACAAGGTCGCCCAGTGCGAGAGCACCGGCAACTGGAGCATCAACACCGGCAACGGCTTCTACGGCGGCCTGCAGTTCACCTCCAGCACCTGGGCCGCCTTCGGCGGCACCGCGTACGCCCCCCAGGCCAACCAGGCCACCAAGGACCAGCAGATCGCCGTCGCCGAGAAGGTCCTCGCCTCGCAGGGCCCCGGCGCCTGGCCGGTGTGCTCGGTCCAGGCCGGCCTGACCAAGGGCGGCGCCGCGGCTGCCGTCGACACCTCGGCCGGCTCGACCACCGGCTCGGCTGCCAGCTCGACCGCCACCAAGCCCGCCGCGAAGCCGGCCACCCCGGCCGCCAAGCCCGCGCAGAGCCAGGCCCCGGCCACCCCGGCCGCGAAGCCCGCCAAGCCGGCCGCACCGGCCCAGGACCAGGCACAGGCCCCCGCCGACTCCGCCAACGGCACCTCGGCGCAGAAGGGCCAGAACCAGGCCCAGAACAGCGCCCAGCCCCAGGGCGACGACTACACCGTCGCCTCCGGCGACTGGCTGTCCTCGATCGCCGACAAGCACAACCTCCAAGGCGGCTGGCAGCGGCTGTACGAGCTCAACCGCGGCACCCTGACCGAGGGTCCGGACACCATCTACCCGGGCCAGCGCCTCTCGTTCAAGGACGGCGGCCAGGCCCAGCAGTCGGCTCAGACCGACCAGTCCGGCTCGGACTTCACCTGGTTCGACCGCTCGCAGAAGTCCGGCCAGACCTCCAACGGCGCCGCCGTGAACGCCAAGCCGACCGCCCAGCCGCAGGCCCCGGCCCCGACCTCGACCCCGGCCGCCAAGCCGGCTTCCAAGCCGGCCGCCCAGGCGCAGACCCCCGCTCAGGCCCCGGCCGCCACCGGCAGCATGGCCGCCGCGGTCTCCTTCGCCCAGTCGAAGGTCGGCCAGGCGTACGTCTACGGCGGTACCGGCAACGGCGGTTGGGACTGCTCCGGCCTGACCCAGGCCGCGCTGCGCGCCGCGGGTGTCTCCGTCCCGCGCGTCGCCGCCGACCAGGCCGCCGCCAGCACCCGCGTCTCGCTGGACAGCCTGCAGGCGGGCGACCTGCTGTTCTGGTCCAACAACGGCCAGAACTCCGGCGTCTACCACGTCGCGATCTACATCGGCGGCGGCCAGTACGTCGAGGCCGCCAACCCGAGCTCGGGCGTGCGCCTGCAGACCGTCGCCAACTGGGCGCCGGACTTCGCCGGCCGGGTCTGAGCACGACCCGCGGGTGACAGCTGACAACTGACGGCTGACAGATAACAGATAACAGATTTCATCATCTGTTATCTGTCAGCCGCCGCCCGCCCCGGCGGTCGCCCGGCGCCGTAGGAAGGCCGCCGGCAGGCCGCCGGGCAGGACCGCCCGGGGCCATGGTCAAAGCCCGCCCCCAGCGGGCATGCTGCTGCTCCGGCACCCGAGGAGGAGTCACCATGGCCCAGGTCACCGTCACACTCGACGCCAACCTCGCGATCGACGCGATGATGCTCTCCGGCACCAAGAACCCGCAGGACGCCGTCGAACTCGTCCTGCGCGACTACCTGGCCCGCGGCCGCCGCACCGAGACCCGCACCGGCGACGCCACCGACGGCCAACGGCTCACCGAGAGCCGCCCCACGGACCACGAGGGCTGACCCGGCACCCGGGCGGCACGCAACGGGCCCCGGAGAGCAACAGCTCTCCGGGGCCCGTCCGTTGACCGTCCTCAGCGCGCGCAGGCCCCCGTGGAGCCACGCATGACCAGCTCCGGCTGGAACATGAACTCCCCGCGCTGGACCGCGTTCCCGCCGACCTCCTCCAGCAGCGCGTCCACCGCCGCGGTCGCCATCGCCTCGACCGGCTGGCGGATCGTGGTCAGCGGCGGCTCGGTGAAGGCGATCAGCGGCGAGTCGTCGAAGCCGACCACCGAGACGTCGTGCGGCACCGACAGTCCACGCTGCCGCACCGCCCGGATCGCCCCGAGCGCCATCATGTCGCTGCCGCAGACGATCGCCGTGCAGCCCTTGTCCAGCAGTGCGCCGGCCGCCGCGTGCCCGCCCTCCACGCTGAACAGCGTGTGGTGGACGAGTTCCTCGGCCTCCTCCTGGCTCCGTCCCAGCACCTCGCGCATCGCCGCCGTGAAGCCCTCGATCTTGCGCAGCACCGGCACGTACCGCCGCTGCCCGACGGCCAGCCCGATCCGCTCGTGCCCGAGTTCGGCCAGGTGCTGGACGGCCATCCACATCGCGGCCCGGTCGTCCGGCGAGATGAACGGCGCGTCGATCCGCTCGCTGTAGCCGTTGATCAGCACGAACGGCACCCCGCGCCCGGTCAGCCGGGCGTAGCGGTCGTGGTCGGCGGTGGAGTCGGCGTGCAGCCCGGAGACGAAGACGATGCCCGCCACACCCCGGTCGACCAGCATCTCGACCAGTTCGTCCTCGGTGGACCCGCCCGGCGTCTGGGTGCACAGCACCGGGGTGTACCCGTGCCGGCTGAGCACCTGCTCGATCACCTGGGCCAGTGCGGGGAAGATCGGGTTGCTCAGCTCCGGCGTGATCAGCCCGATCAGGCCGGCGCTGCGCTGGCGCAGACGGGTCGGCCGCTCGTAGCCGAGCACGTCGAGCGCCGCCAGCACGGTCTGCCGGGTGGCGGCGGAGACGTTCGCCTTGCCGTTGAGTACGCGGGAGACGGTGGCTTCGCTGACCCCCGCCTGCGCCGCGATGTCTGAGAGTCGCGCCGTAGTCACGGTCCCAGAGCCTATTGCAACCACGTCAGACCGCCCACCAGCCGGTGCTGTCCGGCGCGAGCACCGTCTCGCCGCCGTCGACCACCAGCTCCACCGAGGAGAGCAGCAGCTTTCCGGGCGCCGCTATCCGGACCGGCTCGTCCGTGGCGTTGACGGTGCAGACGAAGGAGCCGCGGCGGAACGTCAGGGTCCCCTCGGGGCCCTCCAGCCACTCCACGGCCGTCCCGGCGCCGAGGTCGTCCTGGGAACGGCGGACGGCGAGCGCGCTGCGGTACAGCTCCAGGGTGGACGCCGGGTCTCCGGTCTGCGCCTCGACGCTCAGCGCGGCCCACTCGGCCGGCTGCGGCAGCCAGGACGGCCCGCCGGCGACCGGGCCGAAGCCGTACGGGGCCTCGGTGCCGGACCACGGGATCGGGACGCGGCAGCCGTCGCGGTAGCCGTCCTGCCCGGCCTTGCGGAAGAACGACGGGTCCTGGCGGACCTCGTCCGGCAGGTCGGTGACGTCCGGGAGGCCGAGTTCCTCGCCCTGGTAGATGTACGCGGAGCCGGGCAGCGCGAGCATCAGCAGGGTGGCGGCGCGGGCGCGGCGCAGGCCGAGCTCGCGGTCGCCGGGGGTGCGGATCTGGGTGCCGAGGCCGGGCGGGTTGGCGAAGCGGGTGGCGTGCCGGGTGACGTCGTGGTTGGACAGCACCCAGGTGGTGGGGGCGTCGACCGGGCGCATCGAGTCGAGCGAGACGTCGATCACCTCGCGCAGCGCGGCGGCGTCCCAACCGGTGCCCAGGTACTGGAAGTTGAAGGCCTGGTGCAGCTCGTCGGGGCGCACGTAGTTGGCGGTGCGCTGGACGGTCGGGGTCCAGGCCTCGGCGACGCCGATCCGCTGGCCCGGGTACTCGTCGAGGATCTTGCGCCAGCTGCGGTAGATCTCGTGCACGCCGTCCTGGTCGAAGAACGGCATGACGTCGTTGCCGAGCAGCTTGAGCTGGTCCGCGCCGCCGAGGTCGGGCAGGCCGGGGGCCTTCACCAGGCCGTGGGCGACGTCGATGCGGAAGCCGTCGACACCCATGTCGAGCCAGAACCGCAGGATCGAGCGGAACTCGTCGGCGACTGCCCGGTTCTCCCAGTTGAAGTCGGGCTGCTCGGGGGCGAACAGGTGCAGGTACCAGTCGCCGGGGGTGCCGTCCGGGTTCTCGCTGCGGGTCCAGGCCGGGCCGCCGAAGATGGACTCCCAGTCGTTGGGCGGCAGTTCGCCGTTCTCGCCCTTGCCGGGACGGAAGTGGTACCGCTCGCGCAGCGGGGACTCGGGGCCCTCGCGCAGGGCGCGCTGGAACCACTCGTGCTGGTCCGAGGAGTGGTTGGGGACGAGGTCGACGATGATCCGCAGCCCCAGCTGGTGGGCGTCCCGGATGAGCGCGTCGGCGTCCAGCAGGCTGCCGAACATCGGGTCCACGGCGCGGTAGTCGGCGACGTCGTAGCCCGCGTCCGCCTGCGGCGAGGCGTAGAACGGCGAGAGCCAGACCGCGTCCACGCCGAGGTCGCGCAGGTACGGCAGGCGGCTGCGGATGCCGGGCAGGTCGCCCATGCCGTCGCCGTTGGAGTCGGCGAAGCTGCGCGGGTACACCTGGTAGATGACCGCGTCCCGCCACCAGCCTCTGGAGGCGCCGCCAGTCACAGGAGCCGGGGTGACCGCCTCGTGGGCGGCGGCGTCGGCGGCAGGCCGGGAGGTGTCGGCCAGGTTCTGGGTCATGGACGGTATCCCTTGGGGACTAGAGGAGCGAGGAGCGTTACGACTTGGAGGCACCGGCGGTCAGACCGGTGACCAGGTGGCGCTGCACCAGGTAGAAGAAGGCTGCCGACGGGATCGCGATCAGCACGGCGGTCGCGGCCATCAGGTTCCACTGGGCGTCGTGCTCGCTGACGAAGGTCTGCAGGCCCACGGCCAGCGTGTACTTGTCGGAGCTGAGCATGAAGGTGGAGGCGAACGGCACCTCGGCCCAGTAGGTGAGGAAGGAGTAGAAGGCGGCCACCGCCAGGCCCGGGCGGGCGAGCGGCAGCACCAGCCGCCAGAAGGTGCCGAACGGGCTGAGCCCGTCGACCCGGCCGGCCTCGTCGATCTCCACCGGGATGGTGTCGAAGTAGCCCTTCAGCAGCCAGGCGCAGTACGGCACGGTGGTGGTCGAGTAGACCAGGATCAGGCCCAGGTAGCTGTCCAGCAGGCCGAGGTCGGAGAGCATCGTGTACATCGGCACGATCAGCACCGCGATCGGGAACATCTGGGTGACCAGCAGCGACCACATCAGCGGCCGGTGGCCGGGGAAACGCATCCGGGAGACGGCGTAGCCGGTGGTGGCGGCGACCAGGACGCCGAACACGGTGGTGACGCCGGAGACCAGGAGGGCGTTGCCGAACCAGGTGAAGAAGTCCGTGTCGAACAGCACGTGGTGGTAGTTCGACAGCGTGAGCTTGTCGAGGATCGCGCCGGGGTGGAGGTAGTCGGTCTTGTCCGGGCCGAGCGAGACGAAGAGGATCCACGCCACCGGGAACAGCGCGATCAGGCCGGCCACGATCAGGGTGCCGTGGGACAGCGCCCTGGCCAGCGGGCTGCTCTCGCCGCGCCGGCGGGCCTTGGCCGGCCGGGCGGCCGGGGCCACGGCCGTCGCGGGGGTGGGGAGTTCGGTGGTGGTGCTCATCGGGGGTACCTGCCTTCGTGGGTCAACTGGGTCCGGGGCCTCAGCCGTTGGCCTGCTCGTTGCGGGCGAGCCAGCGCCGGTAGAAGGCGGTGAAGACGATCAGGATGGACAGCAGGATCACGCCGTAGGCGGCGGACTGCGCGTAGTCCCGGGGGATCTGGCCGAAGCCGAGGCGGTAGGCCCAGGTGACCAGCAGCTGGGCGTCGGGCGCACCGGTGCCGAAGAGCAGGAAGATGACGTTGAACTGGTTGAATGTCCAGATCACGCCGAGCAGGACGACGGTGGAGGAGACGGCCCGCAGCCCGGGCAGGGTGACGTACCGGAAGCGCTGCCACGGCGTGGCGCCGTCCATCTCGGCGGCCTCGTACAGCTCGGCCGGGATCGACTGCAGGCCGCCGAGCAGCGAGATCATCATGAACGGCACGCCAGCCCAGGTGTTGACCAGGATCGCGGCGGACTTCTGCGCCCACGGGTCGGTGAGCCAACCGGGTTCGGGCAGGTGGAGGAAGCCGAGCATGCTGTTGACGACACCGCCGTCGGACAGCATCAGTCGCCAGGAGAAGACGGTGACGAAGGTCGGCACGGCCCAGGGCAGGATGAGCAGCATCCGGTAGACGGCGCGGCCGCGCAGCTTCTTGTTGAGCAGCAGGGCGAGGCCCAGGCCGAGGGTGTAGTGCAGGAAGACGCAGATGGCCGTCCAGGCGATGGTCCAGACGAAGTGGGACCAGAAGCGGTCGTACGAGCCGGGGCCCCACAGGATGTCGGCGTAGTTGTGGAAGCCGACGAAGTTGTAGCTGGCCGGGATCTCGTTGACGCCGATCTTGCGGGCGACGTTGAGGCTGTTGGCGTCGGTCAGGGTGAGCCAGAGGCCCTGGACCAGCGGGTAGAGCACCAGGGCACCGAGGACCAGCACCACGGGGGCGATCATCGCGTAGGCGTACCAGTGCTTGGCGTAGGAGCGCTTGACGCGTTCCAGCAGGCCCGGACGCTGCTCGCGCTCCGGGCTGCCCTTGCCGGTGGCGCCCTGCACGGCGACTGACATCGATTGACACCTTCTCGGGGGGAAGTCTCGGGGGGAGCGGGTCCGGCCGCCGGGCCCGCCGGGTGGCCGCCGCCGCTCCAGCCGGACAGGGCCTGGAGCGGCGGCGGCCCGGACGGCCGACGGCGACTACTTGGCGAAGCCCGGCAGCAGCTTGGCGTAGTCGGTGGCGACGGTGTTCAGCGCGTCCTGGGTGCCGGTGCCCTGGACGGCCTTGCCCAGGTTGGTGCCGAGCGAGGAGAACAGCGAGCTGTACTCGGGCAGTTCGGGGCGCGGCTTGGCGCTGCCGAGGACGGCCTGGAAGCCGGCGATGCCGGGGTCGGCCTTGACGTCGGCGGTGAAGGCGTCGGAGCGGGTCGGCAGGGTGGAGTTCTTCTGCGCGATGAAGGCCTGGCTCTCCGCCGAGGTCATGAAGGCGGCGAACTTCTCGGCGGCGGCCTTGTGGGCCTGGTCGGCACCGGCGTAGACGGAGATGTTGTGCCCGCCGGTGGGCGCACCGGACTTGCCGCTGGAGCCCGCCGGGACGGGCGCGATGCCGAGGTTGCTCTTGTCGGCGAACGCGGCGCCCTTGTAGATGTTGGTGATCTCCCACGGGCCCTGGACGATGGCCGCGACCTTGCCGTTGTTGAAGGCGTCCATCATGTGCGCGTAGGCGTCGGTGGTGACGTCGGCCTTGGCCATGCCGGGCGCGGTGAACATCGTCTTGTAGGTCTCGATGGCCTTGACGGCCTCCGGCGAGGTGACGGTGATCTTCTTGCCGGCGGCGTCGACGGTGTCGGTGCCCTCGCCGAACAGGAACGGCATCGCGTAGTAGCCGTCCGCGGCCTTCAGCCAGAAGCCGTCGACACCGGCCTTGTCCTTGAGCGCGGCGGCGTCGGTCTTCAGCTCGTCCCAGGTCTTGGGGGCGTCGGTGATGCCGGCCTTGGCGAACAGCGCCTTGTTGTAGAGCAGGCCCAGGGTGTCGGTGACCAGCGGCACGCCGTACAGCTTGCCGTCGAACTTGGCCTGCTGGATCAGGCTGGGCTGGAAGGCGGAGGTGTCGGCGACGGCCGGGGTGCCGTCGAGCGGCTCCAGGTAGCCGGCCTTGGCGAAGGCGGCGGTCCAGCCGACCTCGGAGCGGAACACGTCCGGAGCGCCCTTGGCCCCCATGGCGGTCTGGAGCTTGTTCTGCGCCTGGTCGAACGGGACGTTGACGAAGTCGACCTTGACGTTCGGGTTGGCGGCCTCGAACTTCTTGACCAGCTCCTGGTAGTTCGGCGCCTCGTTGGTGGCGTTCGAGGTGTCCCAGTAGGTGAGGGTGACCGGCCCGTCGGCCTTGCCGTTTGAGCTGGAGCCGCTGCTGCCACAGGCAGCCATCGAGACCGCGAGGGCCACAACGAGGGCAGAGGCCGCGATGCCACGCCGCATGAGAACTCCTTGGGAGGGTGGGGGTGCCCGAGATCTTCGGAGACAGGCGCATAATGGCTGCCTCGTGCCGACTGCACCGTTGCTGCCGTCGGGCTCGGAAGGAAGTTAACAGCGGTGCAATAGCGACGGAAAGTCCTTGCAGCAAGTTTCTGCAAGAAACAGCGATCGTTACGCCCACGTGTCCTGGACGTAGCCGCACGGTAGTTGACAGTGCGACCAAATGTCCGGGTTCGCCCGCTTCGAGCCGGTACCGGATGGCCGAGAGCACCACCATCCCTGGCCGAAAACCGCTTGCAGCAGACTGAACGCATGCGTATCAGAGCCGCCATGAGGGACGAACTGCCGCTGCTGTGCGAACTGGAGCGGGCCGCCGGGGCCCCCTTCGCCGCGATCGGCATGCCGGAGATCGCCGACGACGAACCACCGGCCCCGCACGAGCTGGCCCACCACCTGGACGCGGGCATCGCCCTGGTCGCCGTCCCCGACGCGACCGACCTGCCCCAGCAACCCGGTCCCGGTCCCGGTCCGATCGCCGGCTACCTGCTCGCCGAGCCGGTGGACGGCGCCCTGCACATCGAGCAGGTGTCGGTCCACCCCGACCACGCCCGCCGGGGCATCGGCCGGGCGCTGATCGAACACCTCGCGGCCGGCACCGACGCCCCCGCGCTCACCCTCACCACCTTCGCCGACGTCCCCTGGAACGCCCCCTACTACACCCGCTGCGGCTTCCGCCCGCTAGCCGACCACGAGCTCACCCCGGGCCTGCGGGAGATCCGCCGCAAGGAGGCCGAGCACGGTCTCGACCGCTGGCCCCGGCTCTGCATGCGCCGGGACCTCGCACGGGACCTCCAGCAGGACCTCACCCCGGACGTGCCCGGAGCGCTCAGCTGACGCCCAGCCGCAGCACGGTGGTCGAGCGGAACTCCTCCCCCGGCCGCAGCACGGTGCTCGGGAACGCCGGGTGGTTGGGGGAGTCCGGGAAGTGCTGGGTCTCCAGCGCGATCCCGGCGAACGGCCCGTACGGGACACCGCTCGCGCCGGTGACCGCCCCCTGGAACTTGTTGGCCGTGTAGACCTGGACGCCCGGCTCGGTGGTCAGCACCTCCAGGGTGCGCCCGCTGACCGGGTCCTCCAGCAGCGCCGCCCGGGCCGGGCCGCCGTCGGCCGGCCGGGCCCGGAGCACCCAGTTGTGGTCGTAGCCGCCGGGCCCGGCCAGCTGCGGGTGGTCGTCGTGCACCGACTTGCCGATCGGCGTGGCCACCGTGAAGTCGAACGGCGTGCCGGCCACCGGCTCGGTCCGCCCGTACGGGATCTGCCGCTCGTCGGCCGGGGTGTAGGCGTCGGCGTCGAGGGTGAGCAGGTGGCCGAGGACGTCGCCGTTCCCTTCACCCGCAAGGTTGAAGTACGCGTGGTTGGTCAGGTTGACCACGGTCGGCTTGCTGGTGACGGCGCGGTAGGCGATCACCAGCTCGCCGGCCGGGTCCAGGGTGTAGGAGACGGTGATGTCCAGCGCGCCGGGGAAGCCCTGGTCGCCGTCCGGGCTGTGCAACCGCAGCCGCACCCCGCCCTCGATCCGCTCGGCCTCCCAGATCCGCTGCGCGAAGCCGTCCGGCCCGCCGTGGATGGTGATGCCGCCGCCGGTCGGGGCGAGCGGGTGCTCCTCGCCGTCGATGGTGATCCTGGAACCGTCGATCCGGTTGGCGTACCGGCCGACCACGGTGCCGTAGTGCCGGGCCGGGCCGAGGATCTGCGTCAGCTGGTCGGTGGAGAGCAGCAGTTGGGCGGGGCGCCCGGCGCGGTCCGGGCCGGTGAGGGTGTGCAGGGTGGCGCCGAGGGTGAGCACGCTCGCCTCGTACGGGCCGGCGGAGAGCGTCCAACGCTCGATCGCGGCGCCCGCGCCCGAGGGGTCGAGGGGTTCGTGCCGCACGCTGGTGGCCTCGCTCGCCATGGCCTGCTCCTCACTGGCGGTCGCGGGGTGCCGTGACCGCCCCGGTTCCGGGTCCGTCCAGGGGGTCGCCGCGGCGCCCCCACGTCTGCGTCAGCCTAGGGCGTGTCTGACAATTCGCGCCCGGCGGGAATCGTCAGACACGCCCTGACGACGGCGACCGCCCCGGGAGCGCTCCCGTGCCTCCGCGCGCCGCCCGGGCACCCGCCGCCCACGCCCCCTGCCACCGCGGGCTACGCCTCCTCGGGCTCCGCCCCCGGCCGGGCGGCCCCGCGCGGCTGCGTCGGCAGCCCGAGGGCGGAGGCCAGGCCGTCCGGCCCGCTGCCCGCCTTGCGGTAGACCGCGGCCAGTCGGCGGTTGACCAGGCTGAGGTGCACGCCGAGCTCGTCGGCGATGCGCTGCGGCGGCACGCCCTGCACCGCGAGGTTGGCGACCTCCCACTCGGGCTGGCTGAGCGTCTCCCGGAAGTCGCGCAGCCCCAGCCGGTTGGGCCGCAGGCCGTAGTTGGCCAGCTCCCGCCGCGCCTGGTCGACCAGCCCCTCGGCCGAGCAGTGCTGGGCCAGTTCGATGCCCTGGTACAGGTACTCCTGCGCGTCCTCCAACCGCCCGACCCGGCGCAGCGCGGCGCCGAGGTCGACCAGCGCGACGGCGTGCTCGTACCCGGCCGGCGACTGACCGAGGTACATCACGGCCTGCTCCAGCAGTTCGACCGCCTGCTGGCCGTCCTCGATCTGGGCGTTCAGCCGCAGCGCGGTGCCGATCGCCGAGGCGGTGCCGAAGGTGCGGGCGTCCTGGACGGCCTTCTGGGCGTACTCGCGGGCGCGGTCGGGCTCGTCGGCCGCGATCGCGATGGCGAGGTGGCCGGCCCAGGGCGCCCAGACGGTGTTGTGCCAGCCGCGGGCCTCCAGTTGGGCGCCGGCCTCGGTGAGTGCGGCGGCCGCCCCGGCGTAGCGCTTCTTGGCGATCAGCAGCTTGCCGTACAGCGAGGGCGCGTCGGGCAGCACCATCGCGGTCGTGTGGTACGGCGGGTGGAAGCCGAACTCGACGGCGAGTTCCCAGGCCTCCTCGGTCCGGCCGCGGGCGAGCAGGGTGTCCACCAGGACGCCGACGGCGTCCCAGGCGAGCGGCAGCTTGGGGCCGATCCGCTCGGACAGTCGCAGCGCGCGGCGCAGGAAGTCCTCGGCCTCGGCGAGCAGGCCGCGGCGGAAGCGGGCGAGGCCCATCAGGAAGTACGCGAAGCCCCGGTGGGCACCGCTCCACCCGGCGACCTCGAACTGGATGATGGCGTCCGCGAACAGCCGCTCGGCCTGGGCGATGCGGTCGTTGTAGGTGTAGGTGAGGCCGAGCATGGAGGGCAGTTCGAAGCCCCAGGTGCTGTCGGTCCAGCCGAGTCCCTTGGGCAGGCGGCCGGCGTCGAGGACGGCGTCGGCGTAGGTCAGCGCCTCGGCGGAGGGGGCGCCGCGCAGGGTGAGGTCCCAGGCGCGCATCGCGAGGACGGCCCGGTCGGCGGCGTCGCGGGTGCTGAGGCCGTCGCACATGAGGCCGAGCCGGGTGGACCGGCCGGGCCCGTCGTCCTCGGACTTGCGGAAGGCGTGCCACATGAACGAGGCGGCCTGGAGCCGGAGTCGGCCGGCCGGGTCGGCGGTCTGCTCGGCCTCGTCCTGGCAGACCACTGCGGCCTGGCGCAGTTCGCCGCTGTGTGCGAGCACCTCGGAGAGCCGGAAGGTGGCGTCGACCCGCAGTTCGGGGCGCAGCGGCCCCTCGTCGGGGTCGAGGGCGAGCTTGAGCTGGTTGACGGTGGCGACGGGGTCGGTGAGCAGGGCGGAGCAGCCCAGTTCGTACAGCACCTCGGCGCGGATGTCGTCGGCCGGGGGTTCGTTGAGGGCGCGGTGCAGGCAGCGCTGGGCGGCTTCGGGGGCGCCGATCAGCAGGTGTTCGACGGCGGCCCGGCGCAGTTTGCGGACGGTCTTGTCGTCGCCCTCGCCGGAGAAGGTCTCGACGAGGTGGCGGGAGGCGGCGAGCAGGCCGAGCCCGGCGTTCTCGATCTCGGCGGCGGCGACGCCGTGCATGCCGGTGCGGGTGGCCTCCGGCATGGTGTTGTAGATCGAGCTGCCGATCAGCGGGTGGACGAACTCCAGGTTGCCGTTGGGGGTCTGGGTGAGCACGCGCTGCTTGCGCAGCTGCTTGATGGCGTCGCGGGCGCCCTCGGTGGTCTGGGCGCAGATCCGGGTGGCGAGGTCGACCCGGATGTCGGTGCCGAGCATCGCGCAGGCCCAGGCGAAGCGCAGGGTGCCGGAGCCGAGCCGGTCGATCCAGCTCTTGAGGGTCATTCCGGTGGCGTCGACGGCGAGTTCGCGCAGTTGTTGGGAGTTCTCCTCGACCGGTTCGAGGTCCTGGTCGCGGACCTGGTCGAGCAGGGCGACGGCTTCGAAGGGGTTGCCGTTGACGACGTTCCAGAACTCGTAGCAGAAGGCGTCCTCGGCCTTGTCGCCGAGTTCGGCGCGGATCATGTCGGTGACGGAGACCAGCGAGAGCCGGTTGAGTTCGTGCTTGCTGGTGGCGAGGCCGAGGACGGCCTTGCGGTGCTGCTGGATCTCGGTCGGCCAGTCGTTCTCGTCCTCGCGGAAGGCGAAGACGAGCAGGACGGGTAGTTCGCGGGAGCGGACGGCGAACTGGGTGAGCCAGGAGAGCGACTCGTGGTCGCCCCAGTGCAGGTCGTCGACGATCATGACCAGCGGGGCCCGGCGCGGCGCGAGTTGGGTGAGGACGTAGTCGAGGCCGTCGCGCACGCCCTGGGGGTCGAGGCGGCGGGCGCCGGCCTTGGGCCGCTTGAGGCCCATGGCCGGTCCGACGACCTCCTCCCAGGTGCCCATGACCTGGCGGAACTCGTCGGGCTGCAGGCTGGTGAGGAGGGGCTGGAGGAGCTGGCGCAGCACGTGGTAGGGCTCGTTGAACTGGCGTTCGCCACCGCGGGCGAACAGCACCGTGGCGCGGTTGCGGAGATTGGCGACCCGTCGGACCTCGTGCAGCAGGCTGGTCTTTCCGATGCCGGGGCGGCCGGAGAAGGCGAGCAGTTCGCCGATCTCGGTGCCACCGGCCGCGAATTCGCAGCAGAGTTTGTCGACGGCCGTTTCGACGGAGCGAAGTTCGGCGTCGCGGTCGCGCAGCCTGACCCTCGGCGAGGTGCTGTCGCCGTCCCGGCCGGAACCTGATCCCGTCCGAAGTTCGTTGTCCTGCTCGGTCACCGTCGTGCCTCCGCCTCGCCACTCGCGTCACAGCCCGTGTCGCTGCTCGCATCACTGCCCGTGGAGCCGAGGTTAGCGCTGCGTGGCACTCGCTGTGGGGCATTCGCGCAGGCTGGGGCGGACGGTGAGGGTTCGGACGCCTTGCCAAGGGCAATTGCCCTATACCCCTAACGTCCGATCATTACATCAGATACCCTACGGCCCGCGAGGCGAAGATGATCTTTCGCTATCACCCTCTCCCCGGAAGCCTCGCCGCGTCAACTCCCCCCACACCCAACGTTCGAACCACTAGTACCCCCACCCTTCGCCGCACCGGGAGTCCGATGTCTGACGACACCTCACTTCAGATTCCGTTCCCGCACCGTCGCAGCCCGCACGGACCGCAGGCCACCGCGCTGCACCGTGACTGGCTGGTCCGCCACCCGCTGCTCCCCGACGTCGACCACCCCGGGTACGCCCACTGGGACGTGGTCGACCTCGCCGCCCTCGGCTACCCCGACACCGGCCCGGACGAACTCTCCCTCGCCGCCGACCTGATGGGCTTCTACTTCCTCTTCGACGACCAGTTCGACGGCCCGCTCGGCCGCCGCCCGACGGAGGTCGCCCCCATCTGCGAGCGGCTGATCGCCGTCCTGCACGGAGCCCGCCCCGACCAGGACTCGCCGGTCGAGACCGCCTTCGCCGACCTCTGGGACCGCAGCGTGCGCGGCATGCCCGCCCGCTGGCAGGCCCGCGCCGCGTACAACTGGGAGTGGTACCTGGCCAGTCACCCCGCCGAGGCCGCCGGCCGCATCTCCACCCGGCCACCCGACCGCGACGGCTACCTGGTGCTCAGACGAGGCACCGCGGCGATGGAGACCATCTTCGACATGGTCGAACGCCTCGGCCAGTTCGAGGTGCCCGCCGCCGTCCTGCACCACCCGGTGCTGCGTCAACTGCGCCAGCTGGCAGCCGACATCCCCTCGCTCAGCAACGACGTCCGGTCGTTCCCGCTGGAGGCCCCGCGCGGCGACGTCAACAACCTGGTGATGATCGTCCAGCGCGAGCGCCGCTGCTCGGCCGAGGAGGCCTGCGCGGTGGTGCTGGAGGAGGCGCAGCTGATGGTCGAGCGGTGCCGGGACCTGCACGGCCGACTGCCGGACGTCTACCGGGAGTTGGGGCTCTCCCGGGTCGAACGGACGATCGCCCAGCGGTACGCGGACGGGCTGGTCACCTGGCTCGCCGGCTACCTGCACTGGGAGTCCCGCACCGGCCGGTACCACGCGGTCTGACACCGTCCCGGACGGAGCGCGGAGACATGGTGCGCGCCCCGCGCGACCGCCGGAACGCGCAACCCTCCGTACGGGCCGGGCGCACGGACCGTAGCCGCGCCCGCGCCGGGCGGCTATCGTGCTCGACGGCGGACGCCCCGGCGGGCATCCGCCCGGAATTGCGTGTCCACACCCTCCCGCCGGGCCGCCCCGCGCCGGGCGCGGCCCGGCGCGCCGCCCCGCCACCCGGTCCGGGCGGCGCCCGACGTCGCGAGGAGACACCAGAGCATGACGGTCTACCAGCCCCCCGGCACGCCCGGCAGCATCGTCGCCTACCGCTCCCGGTACGAGCACTGGATCGGCGGCGGCTGGACCCCGCCGGTGCGCGGCGAGTACTTCGGCGACCCGACCCCGGTCACCGGCGAGGTGTTCACCGAAGTCGCCCGCGGCACCGCCGAGGACATCGAGGCCGCGCTGGACGCGGCCCACGCCGCCGCCCCCGGCTGGGGCCGCACCCCGCCCGCCGAGCGGGCCCAGGCGCTGCTGCGGATCGCCGACCGGATGGAGGCGAACCTGGAGCGGCTGGCCGTCGCGGAGAGCTGGGAGAACGGCAAGCCGGTGCGCGAGACGCTGGCCGCCGACCTCCCGCTCGCGGTCGACCACCTGCGCTACTTCGCGGGCGCGCTGCGCGCCCAGGAGGGCGGCCTGTCCCAGCTGGACGAGGACACCGTGGCGTACCACTTCCACGAGCCGCTGGGCGTGGTCGGCCAGATCATCCCGTGGAACTTCCCGATCCTGATGGCGATCTGGAAGCTCGCCCCGGCGCTCGCGGCCGGCAACGCGGTGGTGCTCAAGCCCGCCGAGCAGACCCCCGCCTCGGTGCTGCTGTGGGCCGAGCTGACCGCCGACCTGCTGCCGCCCGGCGTGGTCAACATCGTCACCGGCTTCGGAGAGGAGGCCGGCGCCCCGCTGGCCTCCAGCAACCGCATCCGCAAGATCGCCTTCACCGGCGAGACCACCACCGGCCGGCTGATCGCCCGCTACGCCAGCGACAACCTGATCCCGGTCTCGCTGGAACTCGGCGGCAAGAGCCCCAACCTGTTCTTCGCGGACGTCGCCGACGCCTCGGACGCCTTCTACGACAAGGCGGTCGAGGGCTTCGCGATGTTCGCCCTCAACCAGGGCGAGGTGTGCACCTGCCCCAGCCGGGCGCTGATCCAGTCCTCGGTCTACGAGCGGCTGCTCGCCGACGGCCTGGAGCGGGTGCGCGCGATGCGCCAGGGCGACCCGCTGGACACCGAGACCCAGGTCGGCGCCCAGGCCAGCGCCGAACAGCTGAAGAAGATCCTCTCCTACTTCGAGATCGGCCAGGCCGAGGGCGCCAAGCTGCTGGCCGGCGGCGAGCGGGCCGACCTCGGCGGCGCCCTGGCCGGCGGGTACTACGTGACGCCGACGGTGTTCGAGGGCGTCAACAGCATGCGGGTCTTCCAGGAGGAGATCTTCGGCCCGGTCGTCTCGGTCACCCGCTTCGAGGACTTCGCCGAGGCGATCACCCTCGCCAACGACACCCAGTACGGGCTCGGCGCGGGCGTCTGGACCCGCAACCTCAACACCGCCCACCGCGCCGGGCGCGCCATCCAGGCCGGCCGGGTGTGGACCAACTGCTTCCACGCCTACCCCGCCCACGCGGCCTTCGGCGGCTACAAGAACTCCGGCATCGGCCGGGAGAACCACAAGGCGCTGCTGGAGCACTACCAGCAGACCAAGAACCTGCTGGTCAGCTACTCCCCGGACGCGGTGGGCCTCTTCTAGCCGGGCCGCGGCCCGCACGGAACGCGGAACCAGGAACCAGGAACCAGGAACCAGGAACCAGGAACCACATAAACACGGAGCGGGAGGCCGGTCCCGGCCTCCC
>NZ_JBHXTQ010000096.1:0-32421 GCF_042677305.1 Kitasatospora sp. NPDC127121
GTGGTGGCCCTGGCCGTGCCCGCGCTGCGCGGGCCGCAGCACGGCGGCGCGCTCCCGGCGGTGCCGGCCGGCGGCGGCGCGGTCGCGGTCGCCCCGGCGCTGGCCGAACTGCTGGCGCGCAACGGCGCGGCCGTGCCCGGCTACGGGCCCGCGCTCAACCTGGCCGGCGTGCTGCGGCTGACCGCCGCCCAGCTGGCCGCCGCAGGGGCCGGCCCGGACCGGGTCGCCGGGCTCGCCGCCGACCGGGTCGACCGGCCCGACGGACTGGCCGGGGACGAGCCGCAGGCCACCGTCACCGCGCTGGTCGGCGCCCCCGGCAGCGGGCGCTCCACCGAACTCGCCGCCCTCGCCGCCCGCCGCGCCGGCGGCGCCCGGCCGCTGCCCACCCTCTGGCTGCGCGGCGCCGACCTGCGCGCCGAGGACCGCTCGCTCGCGGCCCCGGTGGAACGGGCCCTGGCCGCCGTCGCGGCCGAGCTGGGCACCCCGGCGCCCGCGCCGGAACCGGTGGCGGCGCTGTGCGCGGCGGCCGGGCGGCCGCTGCTGGTGGTCCTGGACGGCCCCGAGGAGGCCCCGGCGCCGCTGGACCCGCGCTGGCTGCGCGGCGCGGGGGACTGGCTGACCGGCTGCGGGGCGCGGCTGCTGACCGCCTGCGGCGAGGAGGCCTGGGTGCGGCTGGCGGCCGAGAAGTGGGGCAGTGGCCCCGGCCCCGCCCGGTACCCGGACCCGCCGGAGCCGGACGGCGACCTGGCCAGCGCCCCCACCGTCCGGATGGACGGCGGCGGCCCGGGCGCACCCAGCCTCGCCGGGCACCGGCTCGGCCCGCTCCCCGCCGAGGCGGCCGAGCGGGTGCGCCGCCGCTACGGGCTGCCGCCGGGCTGGCCGGCCGACGCCGACGCGCGGCACCCGCTGGCCGTCCGGCTGGCCGGCGAGCTGTGGGCGGAGGGCCTGCGCGGGGAGCCGGGCCGCCGGGGCGAACTGTTCGCCGCCTACCTGGACCTGCGCTGCCTGCGGGTGGCCCGGCGGCTGGCCGAGGACGGCCGGCAGCGCCGCCCGGGCGCCCACCGCCGGAGTTCCGCCCGCCCGGCCGGGCCCTCCCACGGGCGGGTGCGGCGGCTGGCGGCCGCAGTGGCCGGACGGGTGCACGAGGCGGCCCGGCGGATGCTCGGCGCCGGGCCCGGCGGGCTGGGCCGGGCCGTCTTCGAGGAGCTGTTCCCGGCGGCCGGCGGCTGGGCCACGGCGGTCCTCGCCGAGGGCCTTTTCGTCCCGGCCGGGCCCGGATTCCGCTTCGCGCACGGGGAGTTCGCGGACTGGCTGCAGGGCCTGCACCTGGACCTGGACGCCGCGCTGCGGCTGCTGCTCGGCGAGGCTGCGGACACGCCGTCCTCGCCCGCGAACGGGCTGGCGGACGCGTCCGCGGCAGGCCCCCCGCGCGGCGTCCCCCGGCACCGGATCGGCCCGGTCGCCGCCGCGCTGCGCCGGCTGGCCGAGACCTGGGGCGCACCCGCCCTGGACCCGTGGCTGCACCGGCTCTGGCGCGCCCTGGACCTGCGCCCGCCCGGCAGCGAACCGGCCTGGTGGGCGGGCCGGCTGCTCACCGCCGGGCTGGCCGCCAGCCCCGATCCGGCCGAACACCGGGCGCTGCTCGACCAGTTGGCCGGGCGGATCGCCGAACGGGCGGTCGCCGAAGGCGGGTTGGACGCGCTCCCGGCGGACGGGCTCGGCGCGTTCGGCCCGGCGTTCTGGACCGGCCTCGGCCTGCCCGCCGAGGCCGAACTCGCCCTGCTGCGCCGCCTGGTGGCCGCCGACGGGCCAGGGCAGCCGTTCCTCGGCGCGGTGGCCGAGCGGCTGCGCGCCGACCCCGTCGCGGTGTTCCCGCTGCTCTGCGCCTGGTTCGACGATCCGCGCGGCCTGCCCGGCCGCCCCGGGCACACCGTCGCCGACCTCGCCCACGACCTGCTGCACGCCCACCGCCGGCTCGCCCTGGACGAGTTGGCCGACGCCCTGGCCGACGCCGCGCACCCGAGGGCGGACGCGCTGCTCACCGTGCTCGCCACCGAGGAACCCTCCGCGCTCTGCCGGGCGGTGGACCGCTGGAGCCACGACGGGCGGCCCGAGCGGCACGTCGCCGCCGCCGTGCACGCCCTGCACGCCGCCCCGCACGCCGTCGGCGCCGCCGCCGGACTGCTGCGGTTCACCGCGCTGACCCTGCTCGCCCGCGAGGACGAACCGGGCCTGCACGGCGCCGCCCTCGCCCTGCTGGTCGGCGACCCGGCGACCAGGGCCGAGCACCTCCCCGCCGCGCTGGCCCTGCACCGGGCGGGCGGCGACGCCTTCCTCACCCCCAGGGCGCTGGCCCCCGCCCTGGAGAGCGACCCGGAACCCGTCCTGGCCGCGCTCGCCGACCGGCTGGCGGCCCCCGGCGCGGCCGCCGCCGAGACCCTGCGGATGCTCGCCGACGCCCGCACCCCGGTGGCCACCCGGCGGGGCGCCGAACTCGCCGCCCGGCTGCTGCGCGAGCACCCGGCGCTGGCCGGCCCGGTCGCCGTCGACTACCTGGGCCGCCGCCTGGAGCGCGCCGCAACCGGCGGCCCGGCCGCCCGGCTGGAGCTGCGGGTGCTGCTCGGCGGCGCGCTGGCCGCCCGGGCGGCGGGCGTGCGGCGGCCGTTCGCCCAGGTGCTGTCCGTCCCGGTGGCCGACCCGGCGGCGGACGCGCTGCGCTGTGAACTGCTGGACACCCTGCTCGCCATCGAGACCGACCCGGCGGTGCTGATCGCGGCCGTGGAGCGGCTGGCCGAGCACTGCGCGGCCGAGAATCCGGCCCGGGCCCGCGCGGTGCTGGCCCGGGCGACGCCCGGCCTGCCGGCCGCGGACGAACTGCTGGTGCGCTGCGCCGGCCGCTCGGCGGCGTTCGCGCAGCTGCTCGCCCAGTGGCCGCGGGACGCCGCCCCGACCGCGCCGGACGGGCCCCGGCTGGCCCGGATGCGGGCCCTGGCGGCGGCCGGCCGCGACCCGCAGTACGCGGCCGCCGAGGCGGAGCGGACCGTGCCCGGGCGGGCCGCGCACCCGCCGGTGCGCCCAACCCGCATTCCGGTGCCGGAGCAGGAGCAGGCGCATGGCACGCTATAGGGGTTCGGGTTTGAGCGTTTGAGCGTACAGAGGGTACGCGCCGTACGGAACAAGGAGCGGTCAGGGTGCAGCGCTGGCGTGGCCTGGAGGAGATCCCCGCTGACTGGGGACGCAGCGTCGTCACCATCGGCTCGTTCGACGGGGTGCACCGCGGGCATCAGCTGATCATCGGTCGGGCGGTCGAGCGGGCCCGCGAACTCGGCCTCCCCGCGGTGGTGGTGACCTTCGACCCGCACCCGCGCGAGGTCATCCGCCCGGGCAGCCACCCGCCGCTGCTCGCCCCGCAGGCGCGCCGCGCCGAGCTGATCGCGGGCCTCGGCGTGGACGCGGTGCTGGTGCTGCCGTTCACCCCGGAGCTGTCCCAGGAGTCGCCGGAGACCTTCGTCCAGCAGGTCCTGGTCGACGCCCTGCACGCCCGGGCCGTCATCGAGGGCCCCAACTTCCGCTTCGGGCACCGGGCCGCCGGGGACGTCGCGCTGCTCACCGAGCTGGGCCGCTCGGCCGGCTTCGACGTCGAGGTGGTCGACCTCCAGGTGAGCGGCGCGGCCGGGTCCGGCGAGCCGTTCTCCTCCACCCTGACCCGGCGGCTGGTCGCGACCGGGGACATGGCCGGCGCCGGCGAGGTGCTGGGCCGCCCGCACCGGGTCGAGGGCGTGGTGGTGCGCGGCGCGCAGCGCGGCCGTGAGCTCGGCTACCCGACCGCCAACGTCGAGACCGTGCCGCACAGCGCGATCCCGGCCGACGGCGTGTACGCGGGCTGGCTGACCGCCGACGGCGAGCGCATGCCCGCCGCCATCTCGGTCGGCACCAACCCGACCTTCGACGGCACCGCCCGCACCGTCGAGGCGTACGCCATCGACCGGGTCGGCCTGGACCTGTACGGGCTGCACGTGGCCGTGGACTTCCTGGCCTACCTGCGCGGGATGGAGAAGTTCGACTCCATCGACGCGCTGCTCGACCGGATGGCCGGCGACGTCAAGCAGGCCCGCGAGCTGACCGACGGCGTCTGAGCACTGCCGCAGCACGGGGAAGGGCCCGCCGACCTGGTCGGCGGGCCCTTCGGCGTCACTGCGGGGGCTGCGGCGGGTGGCCGTAGCCGGGCGGCGGCTGGTAGCCGTCCGGCGGGGATGGCGGGGACGGCTGGGATGGCGGGGCGGGCTGCGGCGGCTGGCCCTGGGCGGGCGGGTAGCCGTAACCCGGGCCCGGCTGCGGGGCCGGCTGCTGCTGCGGGTAGCCGTAGCCGGGTGGCGGCGGCGGGGCCTGGCCGGGCTGCGGCGCCCACGGCGCCCCGGGGGCGGGCTGAGCGGCCTGGCCGGCCTGACCCGCCTGACCCGCCTGACCCGGATACGGCTGTGGCTGTGGCTGTGGCTGCGGCGGGTACGGCGTGGCCTGCACCTGCTGCTGCCACCCGGACTGCTGGGCGGCGGCCTGCTGGGCCCGGACGATGTCCTCGCCGACCAGGGTGGCCAGCTCGAAGTAGGCTTCGCGGACCTTGGGCCGCATCATGTCGAGGTTGACCTCGGCGCCGGCCGCCAGGCTCTCGTCGAACGGCACCACGATCACCCCGCGGCAGCGGGTCTGGAAGTGCGCGACGATGTCCTCGACCTTGATCAGCTTGCTGGTCTCGCGCACCCCGGAGACCACCGTGATGCTGCGCTGCACCAGGTCCGCGTAGCCGTGCGCGGAGAGCCAGTCCAGGGTGGTCGAGGCGCTGGAGGCGCCGTCCACGCTGGGGGTGGAGACGATGATCAGCTGGTCGGCGAGGTCCAGCACCCCGCGCATCGCGCTGTACAGCAGGCCGGTGCCGGAGTCGGTCAGGATGATCGGGTACTGGCGGCCCAGCACGTCGATGACCTGGCGGTAGTCCGAGTCGTTGAACGTGGTCGAGACCGCCGGGTCGACGTCGTTCGCCAGGATCTCCAGGCCCGAGTTGAGGTCCTGCGAGGTGAACTGACGGATGTCCATGTAGCTGCGCAGGTGCGGGATGGCCGTCACCAGGTCGCGGATGGTCGCGCCGGTCTGGCGCTTGACCCGGCGGCCCAGGGTGCCGGCGTCCGGGTTGGCGTCGATCGCGATCACCTTGTCCTGGCGCTCGCTGGCCAGGGTCGCGCCGAGCGCGGTGGTGGTCGTGGTCTTGCCGACCCCGCCCTTGAGGCTGATCACGGCGATCCGGTAGCAGCTCAGCACCGGGGTGCGGATGATCTCCAGCTTGCGCGACTTCTCGGCGGCCGCCGCCTTGCCGCCGAACTGGAACCGCGGCTGCTGGCGCTGCTGCTTGGGCTGGCTGCGCAGCAGCCGGTCCGAGGACAGCTCGACCGCGGCGGTGTAGCCGAGTGGCGCGCCGTGCGCCACGGGCGGCTGCGGGGCGGCGGAGTGCGGGAACGCGACCGGCGGCGGCGCGACGGCGCCCTGCGGCGGCCACGGCTGCACCCCGCCGGACTGCTCGTGCGGCGCGCCCGGCAGCAACGGCTGGTAGTCGTGCGGCTGGGGCTGGGCCGACTGCGGGTAGGCGGGGGGCTGCGGCCAGCCGCCCTGACGCGGATCCACCGGCGCGGGCTGCGGGGTCGGCTGCTGCGGCTGTGCGGGCTGCGGTTGGGCGGCGCCCTGCTGGGCGGCCCACGCGGCGGCGGCCTGCGGGTCGTGCGCTGGCAGTGGCTGCTGCGGGGGCAGGTGCTGCGCGGGCGGCTGCGGGTACGGCTGCGGGTACGTCTGCGGCGGGACCGGCTGGGCGGGCTGCGTCGGCGGCGGGGCCGGGACCGGGGCCGGGTACGGCGGTTGCGGGGCGGGCTGCGGCTGCGCCGGCCAGCCCGGGGCGACGGCCTGTGGCTGCTCGAACGCAGGGGCAGGGGCAGGAGCGGGGACGGGGGCCTGGGCAGGGGCGGACGCCGGGAACGGGACGTGCTGCGCCTCGGCCTGGACGGGCTGTGCGGGCGGCACGGGCTGGGCGGGTACGGGCGCCTGAGCCGGCGTCGGGGCCGGAGCCTGGGCGGGCACCGGCGCCGGAGCGGTGGCCTGCGGAGCCTGCACCGCCGGGGCCGGAGCCTGAACTGCCGGAGCCTGCACCGCCGTCGGAGCCTGAACTGCCGGGGCCGGGGCCGGGGCTGGGGCCGCCGAGGCGTCCGTCTGCACGTACCAGGACGGGGGAGTGTAGTCGGGCGCGTCGGACCAGTCGTCGTCGTCCTCTGCCGCGTTGTCGCCGACGTAGACGCCGTCCCGATCGCTGCTCACTAGGGCTCCCTCGTGTTCGCCGCCGCTTGTTCAGCGGTGCCGTTGCCGCATCAAAGACTAGGCCGTGCGGCAACCCCCGTTGAAGGCGGCGTCGGATCCGGAGCGGCCTCCCGGGCCCGGCGCCGCCGCTCAGTCCATCCGGCGCGGACCGCCGAGAACCTGCTGCTCGGCCTGCCCGGCCACGGCCCGCACGTACTGGCGCCGCATCCGGGTGGCCCACAGCGTGAGGTCGTCGCCGAGGGTGGGCAGCGCGGCGACGTCCTCCGGCGGGAGCGACAGCACCCGGCCGGTCAGCTCCGCCTCCTGCGGGGAGACCCGCTGCACACCCACCAGGTCGGCCGCGTTGAGCACCCGGGCCGCGTGCGGGCCCAGGTACGGCAGCAGGGTCAGGGTGGTCTGCCAGGGCGCGGCGGAGAGCCGGCTGCGCGGCGGGCGGGCGCCGAGGTCGCGCACCACCAGGACCGGCGAGGCCACCGAGGCGCCCTGCGGGCCGAGTCGGCCGACCTGGTGGACCGTCACGCACGGCTGCCCGCCGCCCGCGGCCTGCGCCAGCGGGCCCCACAGCTGCCCGCGCGCGGTCTCCACCGCGACCCGGGCGCCGATCGCGGCCGCCCGCAGCGCGATGACCTGCGCCGTCCACACGCCGCCGACCAGCACCAGGTCGTACGCGCTGGGCCGGAACAGGCCGAGCACCGCGGGCAGCCCCTGCGGGTCGGCGCCGATCACCACGCCGTCGTCGCCGACCGGGAAGGCCAGCGCCCCGAGGTCCGCGGCGTCCAGCACGTGCTTCTCCCGGCGCGGGCCGCGCAGCCCGAAGCCGGGCAGGATCCGGGACCGTGCCCGGGGCTGTTCGGCGCCGTGCTGCGGGCCGGGGGCCGGATAGGTCTGGTACGCCATCAGGACGCTCCTCCCAGCGGCAGGGTGGCGAGCGCCCCGGGGGCCTGCTCCAGGTCGAGCCGGACCAGGCCGAGTCCGGCGCCCTGCGCCCGCGCCTCCACCTGGCGGCCGACCTGCGTCACCTCGCTCTCGCTGCGCCCGGTCACCCGCAGGTGCCCGCTGACGGTCACCGAGCCGCCGGTGCCGCGCCCGGCGGTCAGGCTGAAGGTGCTGGCCAGCGCGGGGGAGCCGGTGACCAGGTTGACCAGGTCGGGCGCGGCGATCCGGCCGGGCGAGCCGCCGGGGCGGCTGAGCTGCGGCCAGCGGGAGATCCAGTAGGTGCTGTGCCAGCGGTCGTCGATCCGCCAGAACCGGCTGCCCTCCTGGGTGCGGCGGGTGGTGCCGCCGCCGCTGCCGGTGCCTTGGCGCCCGGCCACCGCGAGCGGGTTGGCGCAGGTGGAGATGGCCAGCGCGGCGATCAGCTCGCGCTCGTCCAGCACGGTCGCGTTGAACCCGGCGCTGTTGAGCCGCCCGGCCAGCTGGTCGGTCACCCGTTGCAGTGCCTTGCGGGCGCCCTCCTCGCCGCCGCCGCGGGCCCGGACGGCGGCCGCGGCGCGCTCCGGGTCGAGCTTGAGCGCCACCCAGGTCAGCCGCAGCCCGGGGGTGGCGGTGCCGTCCGGCAGTTCCCGGTAGGCGCGGGCGGCCAGCGACTGCTCGGGCAGGTGCGGGGCCGGGGCCGGCTGGGTGTGCTGGACGAGCTGCACCGACTCCAGGGTGATGTCGTCGACCTGGAGCGCCGAGCAGATCACGTCCAGGGGCAGCGGCAGCGCGGTGCGCACCGGGCGCAGCGGCTGGTCCTTGGCCTGGACGAGCAGCACCGAGCTGAGGAAGGTGCCGTCGCCGACCATGCCGGTCTCCCGGCGGACGGGGCGGCCGCCCAGGTCGGCCTCGGTGGCGTGGGTGCAGGTGCGCAGTGCCGGTTCGAGTTCCAGGGCGGGGGCCAGCGCCGGGTCGGTGCCGGCCGGCGGCAGCGTGCTGCGGGCCTGCCGGCGGCGGGACTTGAGGGCGGCGCGCACCCGTAGCAGTTCGGGGATGGTCCGGCCGCGCAGCGGGATCACGGCGAGCACCACCAGGACCAGCGCGACCGCGCCGAAGCCGGCGGCGACCGGTCGGCTGATCGTCCAGCCCACCGCGACCAGCGCGGCCGCGACCTCGACCAGGACGAGCTGTTGGAGCCTCAGCCGGCCGCCGAGCAGCCCGGGCCGGGGGTTGATCCGGAGCAGGACGGGCCCGCGACCGCCTTCGTCACGGCCGCTGCTCTCGCCGGCGGGCGGCAGCGGCTGCCCGGGCGCGGTCTCGGGGGCGGGGCCGCCGCGCTGCGCCCGGCCGGAGCGGCGCGACCTCCCGCCCGTTGCCGGTCCGCGGCGTCCTGGAGCGGTCTGGCTTGGCATCCCCCGGGTGACCCTCTCTGATCAGTTGCCGCGGCCCGGCTGGCCGGTGCGCGGACCGTACCCGTACCGTACTCACCGTCTGCTGCCGCATCGTAGAGGGTTCGTGCGGGTTCCCGCCCGGCGGGTGCGGGGGGCGGTGCAGGGCGGTCCGACAATGTCTGACGAGGGGGACGACGAGGATGGCATCGCGCCGGGACGAGCTGAACGCGTACACCTTCGCCCGCAAGCGCACGGTGGGGGCGTTCCTGCTGCCCGGTGGCGGCGGCAGCGACGAGGACGCGCCGCGCCCGGTGAAGGCGGTGCTGCCGAGCGTGCTGGCCGGGGCGGTGATCGTCGCCGGGTTCGGGTTGTGGGGGGTGTTCAAGCCGAGCGCGCCGCTGCACTGGGACGACGGCAAGAACGTCGTCCAGGGCAAGAAGTCGACCACCCGGTACGTGGTGCTGACCGACCCGGACGGCCGGACCAAGCGGCTGCACCAGGTGCTCAACATGTCCTCGGCGCGGCTGGTGCTGCCGGCCGAGGCCAAGGTGGTGGTGGTCGACGACGGGGTGCTCGACAGCTACCCCAACCACGGCCCGACGATCGGCATCCCGTACGCGCCGGACAAGCTGCCGACGAGGGACAACGCGGACAAGCCGATGAAGTGGTCGGTCTGCGACCGCCCGGGCTCGGACGACAAGCAGGAGACCGTCAACCAGGCGGTGTTCGTGGCGGCCGGCCCGGACGCGGCGGCGCTGGCGGCCAAGGACCGGATGCTCGGCCAGGACCAGCTGCTGCTGGTGCAGCAGGCGGACGAGCAGCAGGTCTCCGCGCAGCCGGCGCCGGGCCAGCCCGCGGCCAGGCCGGGTGACGCGAAGGTGTTCCTGGTCGACGCGCAGGGCCGCAAGCACGGCATCGGCTCGCCGCAGGCGGACGACAAGGAGCGCAAGTCGCTGATCACCGCGGTCTTCGGGCCCAACGCGGTGCCGCAGCGCGTCAAGCGCGAGTGGCTGGACACCCTGGTGACCGGCAGCCCGATCACCTTCCCGAAGGTCGACGGGGTGGCGGACAGCCCGAGCCCCAACTCCTCGGTGGAGCTGGGCAACCAGGCCGACCGCCGGATCGGCCGGCTGGTGCACTACCAGGACCGCCACTACGTGGTCGGCAAGGACCGGCTCTACCTGGTGACGCCGTTCCAGGCGGAGCTGATCCGGCAGAACCCGGACTACCAGGACCTCTACAAGTACGACGGCGACAAGCGGCCGCGCAGCGACGAGATGACCCCGGCCGACCACGCCAAGCTGGGCAACGACGCCCGGCTGCCGAGCACCGGGGACGACTGGCCGCTGAAGTCCGGTGCGCCGGCCAACAACTGGCAGGACCGGCAGGACGCGCGCCTGGTCGTGTGCAGCACCTTCGACGGCGTCGCCGAGGACGGCCGCACGCCCCGGCGCAGCGTCTGGGCCGGGACGTCCTACCCGGCGCCGTACAACAACGGCGCGGGTGCCGCGTACGTGACGCCCGGGCACGGCCTCTTCTACCGCGCGCTGGACAACGCGGCGGGCGGCTCCGGCACCGACTTCCTGATCACCGAGACCGGTCTGCGCTACTCGGTGCCGGCCAACGGCGACGGCGGCCGCGGCGCCACCACGCCGCCCGGCGCGCAGCCGGGCCAGGGCGGGCAGCCCGGCCAGGGCGGCGCCCCGAAGACGCCCACCCCGCAGCCGGGCGCCACCGCGCCGGACCAGCAGCCGCCGCAGGACGAATCGGGCGCCAACCAGGCCCGGTTGGGCTACAAGGAGCTCCAGCCGCTCCCGGTGCCGCACGAGTGGTCGGACCTCGTCCCGGCCGGCCCGCCGCTGACGGCGAAGAGCGCCGCCCAGCCGCAGAACGCCTGATCGGCCAAGCCAGGCAACGGACTTGGCCTCCGTGTCATGGTCTGGTAACTGCGCCGAGTTCGGTGTTGGGCGAGCTGCGTGTGCCGACTACAGTGCTCCTGGACATCACTAGGGTGATGGGACGGTCGGGCCGCGCTGCCCTCCGTACACGCAATGTCTGTCTCATGGGGGATGGTGGAGCATGGCTCAGGGTCAGTTCACGATGACCGCTCAGGAGATGCTGGCTTTCGCCAAGCGGATCGAGGACGCGATCGGGAAGATCGAGGCTGAGCGGCAGAAGCTCATCAGCACGGTCGATGGCATCACCGGCGGCTGGCAGGGCCAGGCGGCGAGCGCCTACAAGGCCTTGCAGGACCAGGTCAACACCGACATCGCGAAGCTGAAGGAGTCGCTGACCGCGATCCAGCACGCGATCGAGCTGACCACCAAGCACTACGCGAGCACCGAAGAAGAGCAGAAGGCGCTGTTCTCCAACGCCCAGGGCTGATCAGCCGCACCGCGCTGATCACCGTTCTGTTCCGACCTTCCGCTCGGTGGGGCGCCCGCGGCTGAGCGCGGGGTGCTCCGCATCCTCGTCAAGGGAGACATCGTGTCCGACCACATCCTCGTCAACTTCGAGACCGTCCACCACGCGGCCGAGGAAGTGCGCGCCTCGGCCGGTCGCATCGACCACCTGCTGAACGACCTCAAGGGCGACGTCAACCGCATCGCGTCCAGCTGGCAGGGCGCGGCCCAGCAGGGCTACCAGGCCCACCAGACCCAGTGGGACGCGCGCGCCGCCGACCTGCAGAAGGTCTGCACGCAGATCGCCTCCTCGCTGGACAGCGCCGCGCAGAGCTACAAGACGACCGAGAACAACAACGCCAAGCTGTGGGGGAACAACTGACCACGCGTTCCCCAGCGGGAACGTGAGGGGGCGGGTGCTCGGACTCCGGGCACCCGCCCTTCGGCGCGCGGCACGGGTGGACGACATGAGGGGTGGCAGGGTGTCCGGACGCGGGTACCGGAAGGCGGCCGCGGCACTGGCCGCGCTCGCCGTGCTGGGTGGCCCGCTCGCCGCCCAGGCGCGCGCGGACAGCGGACCCGGGCTGGCCGCCGCGGGCGACTGCCCGAAGAACGCGCCCGACGTGCCGACCGTGCCGTGGTCGCTGCAGCGCCTGCTGCTGGACGAGCTGTGGCAGGGCGGTCGGACCACCGGCGCGGGGGTGACCGTCGCGGTCATCGACACCGGCGTGGACGACCAGAACCCGCAGCTGGCCGGAAAGGTCCTGGAGGGCTCCAACCTGGTGGTCAACCGGGAGACTAAGGAGAAGGTCCCGGGCAGCTCCAAGGAGGACCCGGTCGGCCACGGCACCAAGGTGGCCGGCATCATCGCCGCCCGCCGCTACGACCGGACGGGCTTCGTCGGGCTCGCCCCCGACGCCGCCATCCTGTCGATCCGCCAGAACGACAGCGACGGCAACGGCGACGTCTCCACCCTGGTCCAGGCCGTCAACGAGGCGGTCAGGGCCAAGGCCAAGGTCATCAACATCTCCCAGGACGTCCGCGGCGCCGGCGCCGCCGGCTTCGGCGGGTACCAGGAGCTGAAGGCCGCCGTCCAGGCCGCCGAGGACAGCGGCGTCGTGGTGGTCGCCTCCACCGGCAACGACGGCAAGGAGGGCGACACCTACCCCGGCGCGTTCCCGACCGTGCTCGCCGTCGGCGCCTCCGACCGCAACAACGAGCGCGCCCCGTTCTCCCAGTACGGCTCCTTCGTGAAGGTCGCCGCACCCGGCGTCGACATGCTCTCCACCGTCCCCAGGGGCGGCCAGTGCGTCGACAACGGCACCAGCTTCTCCGCCCCGTACGTGTCCGGGCTCGTCGCGCTGCTGGTCGGCGCCCACCCGAACTGGAAGCCGGCCCAGGTGCGGGCCTGGATCGAGCAGACCGCCCAGCGCACCCAGCGCGATCCGAACCAGTTCATCGGCTGGGGCGTGGTCGACCCGGTCAGGGCCGTCACCAAGGCCCCCGAGAGCGCGCCGTTCACCGCCACCCCGGACGCCCCCGTCCAACTGGCCGCCGCCCCGATCGTGCCCCGGCCGGTCGGCCTCGGCGAGACCCAGGCCGACCGCGACGGCCGCACCGCGACGTACGTCCTCGGCATCGGGGCGCTGCTGGTCGCGCTGCTCATCGGCGGCGGCGTCGTCCTGCGCGACCTGCGCCGCAGGTCCGCGGACTGATCCGGGTACGCAGCACCTGCCCGGTGCCCGGGGAGTGCGTAGGAGAATCCTCCGCAACGGCTGTAACGTCGTGGGTCGCTCGCCGCATCCAAGAAGTGTCAGGGAGCGCGGACACGGGGGGCGGCAGGCATGGGGTGGATCGGGGCGGGCCGGGAGGCCGAGGACGCCGAGTTCCTGGAACTGGTGTCCGGCCGCACCGGCCACCTGTACCGCTCGGCCTGCCTGCTGACCAGCGGCGACACCCACTACGCCGAGGACCTCGTCCAGGAGGCCCTCAGCCGGATGTACGTGCTCTGGCGGCGCAGCGCCTGGACCGGCGGCCGGGACCGGATCGACAACCCGGCCGCCTACACCCACACGGTGATGGTGCGCACCTTCCTCGCCCAGCAGCGCCGCCGCTCCAGCACCGAGCGCCCCATCGCGGCCGTGCCCGAGTCGGAGGCGCGGGAGGCGGACGGCGCGCTGCGGATGACCCTGCTCGACGCCCTCGGCCGGATGCCGCCCAAGGACCGCGCCGTCCTGGTGCTGCGCTACTGGGAGGACCACAGCGTCGCGGAGACCGCCGAGATGCTGCGCTCCTCCCCGGGGGCGGTCCGCACCCGTACCACCCGGGCGCTGGCCCGGCTGCGCACCCTGCTCGGCGACTCGCTGGCCGAGCTCGCCGCCCGCTGACCACTGCTCGTAGTCCGTGACGCACCCCGTGACGCTCCCCGTGACGCAATTTCGTGATGCAAGGAGACGGTGACCACCCATGTCCGAACCGGACAAGTTCGAGGACGATCTTCTCTACGCCCTCACCCGTACGGGCGAGGGCTTCCGCGCCGAGCCGACCGACCTGCTCGCGGGCGGGTACCGGCGCGGCCGCCGCCGCTGGCGCCGCCGCTCGACCGCCGCGGTGGTGGGCGGCGCGGCCGCGCTGGCCCTGGTGGGCACAGGTGCGGTGTACCTCACCGGCTCCTCGCCGCGCCCGAGTACGGTGCCCGCGGCCGCCCCGAGCACCGCCGGCGGCAGCGGCTCGGCGGCCCCGGCCTCCTCGGCGTCCGCCTCCGCCTCGGCGCCGCCGGCGGTCTCCGGCGACGAGGTGCTGGCGATGTTCCAGGCCCTGCTCCCCAAGGGCGAGACCACCGGCGGCACCGGCACCGGCACGGGGGTCGATCCGGGCCGGCCGTACGGCGGCGGCATCGCCGCGACCGCCTCGCTGGTCTTCGACGACGGCAAGGGCAAGTCCGCGATGGGCATCTCGCTCGGCCGCCTGGCGGACGGCGACCCGAACCGGGTGGAGAACGACTGCCCGGACAAGAAGCTCGTCCAGTACGACGCCTGCAGTGCCACCACCCTGCCGGACGGCGGCACGCTGACCGTCCTCCAGGGCTACGAGTACCCGGACAAGCGGGCCACCACCAAGTGGTGGAACGCGAAGCTGATCGGCAAGGACGGCCGCCAGGTCGAGCTGTCCGAGTGGAACTCCCCGGCGGAGAAGGGCTCGCCGGACAGCCGCCCGAAGCCCCCGCTGACCCCCGAGCAGCTCAAGGCGATCGTCACGGACAAGTCCTGGGACCGGGTCATCGCCTCGATCCCGGACCCGGTGCCGGTCAAGCCGCGGGACAGCGGCAAGGAGTACGACAAGGACGAGATCCTGGCGATCGTCGCCAAGCTGCTGCCGGCAGGGCTGACCGAGACGGAGACCGGGGGCCAGCCGGGCTACGCGAACTTCGTGGTCAACGACGGCAAGGGCAAGTCCCTGGTGGAGATCAACGTGCAGGACTGGTCCCGTGACGACAAGACCAAGGAGGAGTTGTTCGGCAGTGCCCAGGCGCAGCCGGACGGCACCAGGGTGGTGGTCGGCAAGCGGGGTTCCAACCCGGGCATGTGGACCGTCGACACCCTGCACGCGGACGGCCTGCGGGTGGTGATCAGTGCGTTCAACAGCGGCACCCAGCAGACCCCGGCGACCCGCAGCACCCCGGCGCTGAGCACCGACCAGCTGAAGGCGATCGCCACCGCGTCGGTGTGGAAGCTGAGGAAGTAGCGGTCCGGACGTGGCAGTGCCCCGGGCGAGGGGGAGCCCGGGGCACTGCCGTGTGGGGGAGGGGTGGGGGTCAGGGCTGCTGGTCCTCGGGGAGGCTGATCACCCAGCGGGTGTCCTGGCGGGGGCGCAGGTAGAACAGCCAGTAGAGGGTGGCGGCGGCGGTGATGCCGCCGGTCCACAGCAGGGGTTCGGTGTCCAGCTGGGTCATCACGTAGACGAGGACGGCGATCAGCACCACCGGGACGGCCGGCCACAGCGGCATCCGCCAGGCGGCGGCGTGCTTGTGGTGGGCGCGGCGGGAGAGCAGCGCGGCGATCGCGACCAGCAGGTACATCCCGGTGACGGCGACGCCGGTGATGTTGCTGAGCAGCGCGCCCTTGACGAAGCAGAGCGCGGCGCCGGGCAGGCCGACGGCCAGGGTGGCGACCCACGGGGAGCCGAACCGGCCGAGGGTGCCGAAGGCCTTGTTGACCGGCTCGGGCCAGGCCTTGTCGCGGGCGGAGGCGAACAGGACTCGGGAGTTCTGGATGACCATGACGATGCCGGCGTTGATGATCGCCAGCGCGACGCAGAGGCTGATGAAGGTGCCGACCGCGGAGTTGCTCCAGGCGGTGACCATGCCGGAGATGTCGCCGGAGCTCAGGGTCTGCAGGTCGGGGGCGCCCATGGTGATGGCGACGACCGGGACCAGGATGACGGCGGAGGAGATGCCGAGCGTCCACAGCACGGTGCGCGAGACGTTGCGGCGGGGGTTCTCCAGCTCCTCGGAGAGGTAGACGGCGGTGGAGAAGCCCTGGGTGATGAACAGGGCGATGCCGAGCGCGCCGACGATGGCGCCGATGCTCACCGTGGTGGTGGCGCCGCCGTCCCCGGTGACCACGCCGTGCAGCAGGCTGGGGGCGTCGGCGTTGGCGTGGGAGAACCCGAGGACCGAGACGACGCCGGCCGCGATGACCTCCAGGACCAGGAAGACGCCGGTGATCCAGGCGTTGGCGCGCAGGTCGAGCAGGCCGGCCAGGGTGGCGGCGAGCATCACGGCGGCGCCGGTCATGGCCTTGTCGAGGTGCAGCACGGGGGCGAGGTAGTCGGCGGTGCCGAGGGCGATGACCGAGGGGACGATCATCACCACGATCAGCGAGAGCACGAAGACCAGCCAGCCGGCCAGCCGCCCGGCGAGGGTGCCGACCATCGCGTACTCGCCGCCGGCGCTGGGGATCAGGGTGCCGAGCTCGGAGTAACAGAACGCGACGGCGACGCACAGCACGGTGCCGATGGCGATGGCCAGGGCGGTGGCGCTGCCGATGCTGGAGAACAGCTCCGGGACGATCACGAAGAGCGTGGAGGCCGGGGTGACGCAGGACAGTGTGAGCAGGGTGCCGCCCACCACGCCGATCGAGCGCTTGAGTTGCTGGGGCGCGGCGGCGGTGTCGGCCGTCGCGGGGGTCGCGGCGCGTGGCGGGCGAAGCGTGTCGGTCATGTGGCTTCCGATCGGCTCTGTTCGGTCCTGTGGGTGGGAGCGGTATCGCCTCCGCTGGCTGTCTGCTCGGGTTCTGGTGGGGTCGCTCCTGGGTCGCAATGGAACCTGGGCGTATTGATTGCGTCAATGGCCGAAATGCTTCGGAATCCGTTGCGCGGAAGGGTATGGACATGCGATCCGATGATCACGTACGGTCATTGCGAGCTTTGTCCGACTTGTTACCTCTGCCACATTGCAACTGAATCCAAGGTGAACAGAGTGTTGCAAGCCGCCTTTCAAAGGTGTCCGTGGAGTCGGACGGCGATACGCCCAGGCGCCCCTTTGTGCGGCCGCAACCCCCGGACGGGGTGCGGGAACCGCAGCCCCGCCCCGGAAAGATCTAGGTAACGTTTCGACACCTGGGACGCGAAAGGGGCCGGGCTCCCGCGAGCCCGACCCCTCGATCACTGTCCGTAGCCGCCGGCGCGGTGCGCCGGCGCCCTCACACCAGCGGCAGCCAGCCCGTCTGGACCATCTGCCCGCCGGTCGCCCGGCGCGACACGTACACCCCGCGCCCCGGCGGCAGCGGCATCGGCTTGACCGTCCCCAGCAGCGCGCCCTCGTCCCGGTTGCCGGAGAGGATCACGCCCTGCCCGCCCAGCTCGCGCATCCGCTGCAGCACCGGCTCGTACAGCGAGCGGCCGGCGCCGCCCGCGCTGCGGGCCACGATCACCCGCAGGCCGATGTCCCGGGCGAACGGCAGGAACTCCGCCAGCGGCGCCAGCGGGTTGCCCGAGCTCGTCGCGACCAGCTCGTAGTCGTCCACGACCACGAACATGTCCTTGCCGCTGTACCAGCTGCGGTTGCGCAGCTGCTCGGCGGTGACGTCCGGGCCGGGCAGGCGGCGCGCGCAGGCCCCGCGCAGCATGTCCACGATGGCCGCCATGGCCGGCTGCGCGGCCGCGTACTCCACCAGGTACTCCGGCGGCACGGTGCCCAGCAGCGCGCGCCGGTAGTCGCCGACCACGATGCCCGCCTGGTCCGGGGTGTACCGCTCGGTGATCTGCTTGATCAGCATCCGCAGCAGCGCCGACTTCCCCGACTCGGTGTCGCCGAAGACGATGAACAGCGGGTCGGTCTCGAAGTTCACGAAGGCCGGTGCCAGCTCGGCCTCGTCCACGCCGAAGGCGATCCCGCGCTCCGGGCGCTCGAAGCCCTTCGGCAGCGAGTTCCCGTCCAGGACGGCCGGCAGCATCCGCACCTGCGGCGCGCGCGGGCCGCTCCAGGCCCCGTCGACGGCGGCGACCAGGCCGGCCACCCCGTGCTGGAGGTCGTCCACCGCGCAGGAGCCGTCCAGCCGCGGCAGGCCGGACAGGAAGTGCAGCCGCTCCGGGGTGATGCCGCGCCCGGCCAGCGACGGGACGTTCTGCGCCACCCGGCGGTCCACCTCGGACTCCATCGGGTCGCCGAGCTTCAGCTCGGTCCGGTTCTGCAGCAGGTCCTTCAGTGCCGGGCGCACCTCGGCGTACCGGGCCGCGGTGATGACCAGGTGGACGCCGTAGCCGAGGCCGCGCTGGGCGATGTCGCCGATCACCGCCTCCAGCACCTCGAACTCCTGCTTGAAGGTGTTCCAGCCGTCGATCACCAGGAACACGTCGCCGAACGCCTCGTCCGGCAGCTGCCCGGCCGCCCGGCGGGCCCGGTAGGTGCCGATGGTGTCGATCCCGGCGGCCCGGAACAGCTCCTCGCGCCGGTTCAGCACCCCGTGCACCTCGGAGACCATCCGGCGCACCTTGTCGACGTCCAGGCGCCCGGCCACCCCGCCGACGTGCGGCAGCCCGGCCAGTGACTGGAAGCTGCCCGCGCCGAAGTCCAGCAGGTAGAACTGCACCTCCCGCGGGGTGTGGGTGAGCGCGAACGAGGCCACCGTGGTGCGCACCACCGTCGACTTGCCCGAGCGCGGGCCGCCCACGACCAGGCCGTGGCCGGCCGCCCCCGCGTAGTCGACCTCCAGGACGTCGGTCTTCTGCTCGCGCGGCTTGTCCACGATGCCGATCGGCACCCGCAGCCGGCCCGCCGGGAAGCCGGGCGCGGTCAGCCCGCGCTCCGGCACCACCTGGAGCGGCGGCAGCAGGTGGTCCATGCTCGGCGCCTCCTCCAGCGGCGGCAGCCACACCTGGTGCGCGGCCGGGCCCTGGCCCGTCATCCGCTGCACGAACACGTCCAGCACGGTGTCGACCAGCGCGTCGTCCTGCTCCGGGGCGAGCGGCGCCTCCTCCTCCACCGCCGGCTCCGGCGGCTCCACCCGGGCCGCGGTGAACAGCACCGGGCGGGCGTTCACCCGCCGCCCGCCGGTCGACCGCTGCTGCCCCGGCGCCCGGTAGGGCCCCGAGACGTACGCGGCCTTGAACCGGTCCATCACGTCCTCGCCGAACTTGAGGTACCCGACGCCTGGCACCGGCGGCAGGTGGTAGGCGTCCGGCACCCCGATCGCCGCCCGCGACTCGGCCGCCGAGAAGGTGCGCAGACCGATCCGGTAGGAGAGATAGGTGTCCAGGCCGCGCAGCTTGCCCTCCTCCAGACGCTGCGAGGCCAGCAGCAGGTGCACCCCCAGCGACCGGCCGATCCGGCCGATCTGGATGAACATCTCGATGAAGTCCGGCTTGGCGGTGAGCAGTTCGGAGAACTCGTCGATGATCAGCACCAGCGAGGGCAGCGGGTCCAGCGCCGCGCCGGCCGCCCGGGCCCGCTCGTACTCGTGGATGTTGGCGTAGTTGCCCGCCGAGCGCAGCAGCTCCTGGCGGCGGTGCAGTTCACCCTCGATCGCGTCGCGCATGCGGTCGACCAGGGTGAGTTCGCCCTCCAGGTTGGTGATCACCGCGGAGGTGTGCGGCATGTCCGCCATGCCGGAGAAGGTCGCGCCGCCCTTGAAGTCGGCGAGGACGAAGTTCAGGATCTCCGAGGAGTGCGTCATCGCCAGCGCCAGCACCAGGGTGCGCAGCAGCTCCGACTTGCCGGAGCCGGTCGCGCCCACGCACAGGCCGTGCGGGCCCATGCCCTCCAGCGCGGCCTCCTTGATGTCCAGGTAGACGTGCTCGCCGTTCGCGCCGACCCCGATCGGCACCCGCATCCGCTCGTGCTGGGCGCGCGGACGCCAGCTGCGCGTCACGTCGAAGGAGCCCGGGTCGCCCGAGTTCATCAGGTCGGTGAAGTCCAGGTTCGACAGCAGCGGCTCGTCGTCCCCGCCGGCCGAGAGCCGGTACGGCGCCAACTGCCGTGCCAGCGCCTCGCACTGCCACACCGAGAGCAGGTCCGGCGTGCCGGTGTACGTCGCCCCGGAGGCCGAGCGCAGCACCAGCTCCTGCGGGCTCACCGTCACCATCAGGTGCCCGCTCGGCTCGTCCAGGTCGCCCGGCACCACCTCGATGACGGTCACCCCCTGCACGCCCTCGGGGCTCGCCAGCAGCGAGTTCGGCGGCACCCCGGCGCCGTCCATCACCACCACCAGGTGCGGCTGGTCCGGCGCGGGCGCCGCGTCCCGCACGAACCGCTGGCGGCCGGCCAGCTCGTCCTGCAACAGGAACTCCAGCTCGCCCAGGTCGGTGGCGATCAGCCGGCGCGAGCCCGCGCCGTCGGCCTCCTTGCGGTGCTGGTTATGCGGGAGCCACTTGGTCCACTCCCACTCCTCCGCCGCGCCCGGCGCCGCGGCCACCGCGACCAGCAGGTCGTCCGGCGAGTGCAGGGTGGTCAACTGGGCGATCATCGCGCGCACGTTGCCGTACACCGAGTCCGCGTCCCCGCACACCGTGACGTGGTAGAAGGCGCGCAGCGACACCGCCAGCGGCAGGTCCTGCAAGGTGCCGTGGGCCTTCAGGAAGGAGTGCATCGCGGCCGCCGACAGCGGCTCCAGCTCGTCCATCGGCGCGGTCTGCGGCGCCACCAGCGGCGTCGACAGCTGCACCGGGCCCAGGCCCACCCGGATCTGCGCGAAGTCGCCGTCCCCGGTGCGGCGCTCCCACAGCCGCCGGCCGTCCGCCACGATCGACCACAGCTGGTCCGGCGCCGGGTTCAGGAACAGCAGCGCGCCGCGCTGGCGCTCCGCCGTGCGGCGCACCTGGCGGCGCATCTGCTGCAGGTACTTGAGGTAGTCGCGCCGCTCGTCCGCCATAGCGGTCGAACCGCCCCTGCGGGCCCGCATGATCTGCGCCAGCACCATGCCGACCGTCGAGGCGACCATCAGACCGCCCATGATCTTCATCGGGGCCGCCGCGCCCGGCGCGAAGAAGAACACCGCCGAGCCGCCCATGCCGAGCATCGGAAGGATGCTCATCAGCCAGTCCTCGCCGCCCTGCCGGGGCAGTTCGGGCGGGGTCACCAGCTCCACCGGCTCGTCCGGCACCGCCGGCGGATAGGCCCTGCCCGGGCGCTTGACCGTGATCACACCCATGTGTCATCCACCCCGCGGCGTCGATCGATCACTTCGGCATCAGCCCTCACGCAACTGGACTCGTACGGCTCGTACGGCTCGTACGGGATTCACCAGGGCGAGGACGCACCACACGGCGCCGCCCCCCGTACCGCGCGCAGGGGCCGATCCTAACGGTCGCCCCCGTACCGCCCGCCAGGCCCGCGTCCGCACCCCCCGCCGGGGGCCCGGCCCGCACCGGGGCCGGGCACGAACCGAGCGGGTAGGGTAACGCCGCGCCAACTCGCGGCCCGGTCGGGCCGGTTCCACTGCCACACCGAGCGCCGCCGTGCCGCGGCACCGTCAACAAGGGGGAGCGCCCAGTGCGTCGAAGGACCGAGGTGCGGCGATGAGCAACGCCGCCGCGACCGGCTACTGCCGGGTCACCGTCGTCGCCCCGGACCGCCGGATCGACGTCGCCCTGCCCGAGGACGTCCCGCTCGCGGACGTCTACCCCGAGGTGCTGCGCCTGGCCAACCAGAGCCGGCCCGACGGCGCTCCCACCGGCTTCCACCTGGTGCGCCGCGACGGCACCGTCCTCGACAGCGGCCTGCCGCTCGCCGCCCAGCAGGTCCGCGACGGCGACCTGCTCGCGCTGCGCCCCTTCGCCGAGTCCCTCCCGCCGGCCGTCTACGACGACGTCGCCGACGCGATCGCCAGCGCCGTCGAGACCGACCGCCGGCTCTGGAGCGCCGAACTCATGCGGGCCTTCGGCCTGATCGGCGCCGCACTGCTGCTCGTCCTGCTCGGCTTCGCGCTCTGGTTCGCCGACCTGCGCCACGACATGCACGGCCTGCCCGGCGTCCTGGCCGGCGTCACCGCCGTCGTCCTCACCGCGCTGGCCGGCGTCCGCGCCCGGGTCTACCAGGACGCCCACGCCGCGCTCGCGCTCGGCCTCGGCGCCCTGCCGCACGCCATGATCGGCGGCAGCGGCGTCCTCGCCGTCGCCCACCCGTGGGACGGCCCCGGCCGGCTCCAGTTCCTGGCCGGCTGCGTCGCCGCCCTGGTGGTCGCCGTGCTGCTGGTCGGACTGCTCCCCGAGAAGGACGCGGTGTTCGTCGCCGCCGCCCTGGTCGCGGCCGCCGGGGCGCTCGCCACCTTCGCCGCCGTCCTGCTGCCGGACACCCCGGCCGGGCACATCGCCGCCGTCACCGGCATCACCGCCGTCGCGGCCGTCGGCTTCCTGCCCGGCCTCTCCGCCCGCTTCGCCCGGCTGCCCGTCGGCTTCAGCGCCCCGGGCCAGACCCGCACCCGCAGCCGCGACTACGACGAGGAGGCCGAGCGCGCCGAGGCCGTCCAGTACGAGCGGATCGCCCACCAGGCCCGCCGCGGCCACGAGGTCCTGGTCGGCCTGGTCGGCGGCTGCGCCGCGGTCGTGGTCGGCTCCTGCGCCGTCCTCGGCTTCACCGACCGGACGTTCCCCGAGCTGCTCGCGCTCGCCCTGGGCCTGGCCACGATGCTGCGCGCCCGGCTGTTCCGCTACACCGCGCAGGTCTTCAGCCTCACCATCGCCGGGCTGCTCGGCCTGGCCCTGCTGATCATCGGCCTGTCCCTGCACACCCCGCAGTTCATCCTGCGCGCCGCCAGCTCCACCGAGGTCGACCTGCGCACCGTCTGGCTGGCGGCCTCCATCGCGTTCGGCGCGGCGCTGCTCGCCGCGATCGCGCTGGTGGTGCCCCGGCTCGGCGTCTCCCCGTTCTGGGGGCGCATCCTGGACCTGGTCGACAGCCTGACCCTGATCTCCCTCGTCCCGCTGGCGCTCGCCGTCCTGGACGTCTACCGGCTGGTCCGCGGCGCCACCAGCTGACCGGCCCGGCCCGCGCCGCCTGCCCCGTTCAGCCCGTCCGGCCCGCCGACCGGCCGGGTGGGCGGCACTGGTACCCTTGGCCTTCGAGCGCAGCCGTGTGTCCGCCTCCGGTGGGTCGCAGACCGCCGGCCGCGCTCCGTCACGACACCGAGTCCTCATCAGTCCTGTGTTGTCGACCAGGACCGCTCGGTACACCCTGAAGGAGTTGCAGTGGCTCTCGCCTCTGACGTCAAGAAGCAGATCTTCGCCGAGTTCGGCCAGAAGGAGGGCGACACCGGTTCCCCCGAGGTCCAGGTGGCCATGCTCTCCCGTCGCATCGCGGACCTGACCGAGCACCTCAAGACCCACAAGCACGACCACCACTCGCGTCGTGGCCTGCTGATCCTGGTCGGCCAGCGCCGCCGCCTGCTGCAGTACCTGGCCAAGAAGGACATCGAGCGCTTCCGTACGCTCGTCGACCGCCTGGGCATCCGCCGCGGTGCCGCCGGTGGCGCCCGCTAAGACCGCCGCTCGGGGCGGCTCCCCACACCGGGGAGCCGCCCCTCGCGCGTATGCCGCGGACACCCCGAGCCGCGGCGCCCGGACATAACAACTCGCGCGTACCTCCCCAGGTGGCCGAGGATTGCACCGTAGGGTTGTGGGCATGCCCGGTGATGGCGCACCAGCGCGCCACCCGGGCAGACGAACCCGAACCCCCCGCGGGCCGAAGGCTTCAAACGGAAGCCGCCCGCATCCGAGAGAGCGTCCAGACGCGGACCGCCCGTCCCGGCCCGGCAGCCGTGAGGCGCCGGTCCTCGGTAGTGGCCCCCGGAAGCCCCGCAGACCGAGCGGAGCACCCCGGAGGCTTCGATCGAAGACCGGCCCGACTGCCGTCCTCCTTGCCAGGAGGGCCAGGGCCAGCCGGCAGGCAGCGCGGGGACGCTCTCCCGGAGACGTACGAAAGAGGAGATCTTCCAGGTGGAAGAGAACGTGTTCTACGCCGAGGCCGTGATCGACAACGGTTCCTTCGGCACCCGTACCATCCGCTTCGAGACCGGCCGTCTGGCCCGTCAGGCCGCCGGCTCCGCCGTGGCCTACCTGGACGACGACACCATGGTGCTGTCGGCCACCAGCGCGTCCAAGCAGCCGAAGGAGCACTTCGACTTCTTCCCGCTGACCGTGGACGTCGAGGAGCGCATGTACGCCGCGGGCCGCATCCCCGGCTCGTTCTTCCGTCGTGAGGGCCGGCCCTCCGAGGACGCGATCCTCACCTGCCGCCTGATCGACCGCCCGCTGCGCCCGTCCTTCGTCAAGGGCCTGCGCAACGAGGTCCAGGTCGTCTGCACCGTCATGGCGCTCAACCCCGACCACCTGTACGACGTGGTGGCCATCAACGCCGCCTCCGCGTCCACCCAGCTGGCGGGCCTGCCGTTCTCCGGCCCGATCGGCGGCGTCCGCGTCGCGCTGATCAACGGCCAGTGGGTGGCCTTCCCGACCCACAGCGAGCTGGAGTCGGCCGTCTTCGACATGGTCGTCGCCGGTCGCGTCCTGCCGGACGGCGACGTCGCGATCATGATGGTCGAGGCCGAGGCCACCGACAAGACCATCAAGCTGGTCGAGGGCGGCGCCGAGGCGCCGACCGAGGACGTCGTCGCCGCCGGTCTGGACGCCGCCAAGCCGTTCATCAAGGTGCTGTGCGCCGCCCAGTCGCAGCTCGCCGCCCAGGCCGCCAAGCCGACCGGCGTGTTCCCGGTCTTCCTGGACTACCAGGACGACGTCCTCGCCGCGCTGACCGCCGCCGTCAAGGACGAGCTCGCCCAGGCCCTCACCATCCCGGGCAAGCAGGAGCGCAACAACGAGCTGGACCGCGTCAAGGCGCTGGCCGCCGAGAAGCTGCTCCCCGAGTTCGAGGGCCGCGAGAAGGAGATCAGCGCCGCCTACAACGCGCTGACCAAGAAGGTCGTCCGCGAGCGCGTCATCAAGGACAAGGTCCGCATCGACGGCCGCGGTGTCACCGACATCCGCACCCTGGCCGCCGAGGTCGAGGCCATCCCGCGCGTGCACGGCTCGGCCCTGTTCGAGCGTGGCGAGACCCAGATCCTGGGCGTCACCACCCTCAACATGCTGCGCATGGAGCAGCAGCTGGACACGCTCTCCCCGGAGACGCGTCGCCGCTACATGCACAACTACAACTTCCCGCCGTACTCGGTCGGCGAGACCGGCCGCGTGGGTGCGCCCAAGCGCCGCGAGATCGGCCACGGCGCGCTGGCGGAGCGGGCGATCATCCCCGTGCTGCCCTCGCGTGAGGACTTCCCGTACGCCATCCGCCAGGTCTCCGAGGCGCTGAGCTCCAACGGCTCCACCTCGATGGGCTCGGTCTGCGCCTCCACCATGTCGCTGCTGAACGCCGGTGTGCCGCTGAAGGCCGCCGTCGCCGGTATCGCCATGGGCCTGATCTCCCAGGAGATCGACGGTGAGACCCACTACGTCGCGCTGACCGACATCCTCGGTGCCGAGGACGCGTACGGCGACATGGACTTCAAGGTCGCCGGTACCCGCAACTTCATCACCGCCCTGCAGCTGGACACCAAGCTCAACGGCATCCCGGCGTCGGTGCTGGCCGCCGCGCTGAAGCAGGCCAAGGACGCGCGTCTGCACATCCTCGACGTGATGAACGAGGCCATCGACACGCCGGACGAGATGTCCCCGAACGCCCCGCGGATCATCACCATCAAGATCCCGGTGGACAAGATCGGTGAGGTCATCGGCCCCAAGGGCAAGATGATCAACCAGATCCAGGAGGACACCGGCGCCGAGATCACGATCGAGGACGACGGCACCATCTACATCGGTGCCGCCGACGGACCGGCCGCCGAGGCCGCCCGCACCACGATCAACCAGATCGCCAACCCGACCATGCCGGAGGTCGGCGAGCGCTACCTGGGCACCGTGGTGAAGACCACGACGTTCGGCGCGTTCGTCTCGCTCATGCCGGGCAAGGACGGCCTGCTGCACATCTCGCAGATCCGCAAGCTGGCCGGCGGCAAGCGCGTCGAGAACGTCGAGGACGTCCTCGGTGTCGGCGCCAAGGTGCAGGTCGAGATCGCCGAGATCGACCCGCGCGGCAAGCTCTCCCTCATCCCCGTCGTCGAGGGCGAGGAAGCCGGCGAGACCGCTTCCGAGTGAAGCGCCGCTAGCTGACCCTTGCGGCCCGTACGCCTCCCGGCGTGCGGGCCGCACCCTGTTGCCCCCGCGTTCGTCCAAGCGTTCCCACGCGTGTTTCCTCTGGAGGTACCCCCCGTGGCTCAGGCCCCGGCGGCGAAGCAGCGCCCCGGCTCCACCCGGACCCTGCTCAAGGGCGCCGACGGCGCCGGCACGGTGCGCCGCACCGTCCTCCCCGGCGGCCTTCGGGTCGTCACCGAGACCCTGCCGACGGTGCGCTCCGCCACCTTCGGCATCTGGGTCGGCGTCGGCTCGCGGGACGAGACCCCGCAGCTCAACGGCGCCACCCACTACCTGGAGCACCTGCTCTTCAAGGGCACCGCGCGGCGCAGCGCGCTGGACATCTCGGCTGCCCTGGACGCGGTCGGCGGTGAGATGAACGCCTTCACCGCGAAGGAGAACACCTGCTACTACGCCCGGGTCCTGGACACCGACCTGCCGCTGGCCATCGACGTGGTCTGCGACATGGTCACCGGCTCGCTGATCCGCTCCGAGGACGTCGACGCCGAGCGCGGCGTCATCCTCGAGGAGATGGCGATGGCCGAGGACGACCCGGGCGACGTGGTGCACGACCTGTTCGCCAAGGTGATCTTCGGCAGCGGCCCGCTCGGCCGCCCCATCCTGGGCACCCAGGAGACCATCAAGGTGCTCACCCGGGAGCAGATCGCCGGCTTCTACCGCCGCCGCTACCGGCCCGAGAACCTGGTCGTCTCGGCCGCCGGCAACCTCGACCACCATACGGTGGTCAAGCAGGTCGAGCAGGCCTTCGCGGCGGTGCTGGCCCGCTCCGACGCGGCCCCCGCCGAGGCCCGCCGCGGCGTCAAGGCGCTGCGCACGGCCGGCCGGGTCGAGGTGCTCAACCGCTCCACCGAGCAGGCCCACCTGGTGCTGGGCGTGCCCGGGGTGCCGCGGCACGACGAGCGCCGCTGGGCGATGGGCGTGCTCAACGCGGCCCTCGGCGGCGGGATGAGCTCCCGGCTGTTCCAGGAGGTGCGGGAGAAGCGCGGCCTGGCGTACTCGGTGTACTCGTACTCCTCGTCCTACGCGGACAGCGGCCTGTTCGGCATCTACGCCGGCTGCCAGCCCAAGCGGGTCGAGGAGGTGCTGCGGATCTGCCGCGCGGAGCTGGCCAAGGTGGTCGCCGAGGGCATCACCGAGGAGGAGCTGCGGCGCGCGATCGGCCAGATCTCCGGCTCCACCGTGCTGGGCATGGAGGACACCGGCTCGCTGATGAACCGGATCGGCAAGGCCGAGCTGAGCTACGGACACCACCTGTCGGTGGACGAGATGCTGGCGCGGATCGCGGCCGTGACCCTGGACGACGTCCACGCGGTGGCCCGTGATGTGCTGGGCGCGTACCGGCCGTCGCTGGCGCTGATCGGTCCGGTCAACGACAAGCGGGCCGCCAAGCTCGCCGATCTGCTGGTGTGAGAGGACATTTCGCTATGACGCTGCGTGTCGCCGTGATCGGTGCCAACGGCCGGATCGGCTCCGAGGCGGTCAAGGCCGTCGAGGCCGCACCGGACCTCGAACTGGTGGCCACCCTGGGCCGCGGGTCCGAGCCGGCGGAGCTGACCGAGGCCGGCGTCCAGGTCGCCGTCGAACTCACCCACCCGGACTCGGTGATGGGCAACCTCGACTACTGCCTGCACCACGGCATCCACGTGGTCACCGGGACCACCGGCTGGACGGACGAGCGGCTGGCCACCGTCCGCGGCTGGCTCGACCAGGCCCCCGAGCTGGGCCTGCTGATCGCGCCGAACTTCTCCATCGGCGCGGTGCTCGGCATGAAGTTCGCGCAGACCGCGGCGAAGTACTTCGAGTCGGTCGAGGTGGTCGAGCTGCACCACGACCGCAAGGCCGACGCCCCCAGCGGCACCGCCACCCGTACCGCGCAGCTGATCGCGGCCGCCCGCGCCGAGGCCGGCCGCCCGCAGCAGCAGGACCCGACCACGCACAGCCTGCCCGGCGCCCGCGGCGCCGACGTGGACGGGGTGCCGGTGCACGCCGTCCGGCTGCGCGGGCTGCTCGCCCACCAGCAGGTGATGTTCGGCGACACCGGTGAGACGCTCACCATCCGGCACGACTCGCTGCACCACAGCAGCTTCATGCCGGGCATCCTGCTCGGTGTGCGCAAGGTCGTGGAGACGCCAGGGCTCACCCTGGGCCTCGAACACTTCCTGGACCTGTGAGCCCGGCATGACGTCCCGTACCGGATTCTTCGTCCTGTCCGGCGTGCTGCTGCTGGTCGCCCTCCTCTGCGTCGGGGAGGGCGTCCAGCTGGTCGCCACCGGCAAGCCGCTCGGCATCGGCATCGGCCTGTGCGCCTTCGTCATCCCGGTGATCGGCGTCTGGTTCCTGCGCCAGACCGTCCGGTTCGGCCGGGCCAGCGAGCAGCTCGCCCGGGAGCTGGAGGCCGAGGGCGGCCTGCCGGTGGACGAGCTCCAGCGCACCACCGGCGGGCGGATCGACCGGGCCTCGGCCGATGCGGTGTTCGCCCGCCGCCAGGCCGAGGCGGAGGCCGCGCCGGCCGACTGGCGGGTCTGGTTCCGCCTCGCGGTGGCGTACGCCGACGCCGGCGACACCCCGCGCGCCCGCAAGACCATGCAGCACGCCATCAAGCTGCACAGCACCGAACCCGCAAGGAGTAACGCGTGAGCGACGAACCGACGGCCCCCAGCTTCCGCAGCGACGTCACGGTCGAGCTGGTCCGCAGCGCGGCCGCCGACTCGGACGTCATCTGGGCGGCCCGCGTCTCGACCGCGGGGGAGCAGTCCCTGGAGGCGGTCCAGCAGGATCCGGAGAAGTCCAAGGGCCTGATCAACTTCCTGATGCGGGACCGGCACGGCACCCCCTTCGAGCACAACTCGATGACCTTCTTCATCAGCGCGCCGATCTTCGTGTTCCGGGAGTTCCACCGGCACCGCAGCGGCTGGTCCTACAACGAGGAGTCCGGCCGCTACCGCGAGCTGCAGCCGGTCTTCTACGTCCCGGCGGAGGAGCGCAAGCTCGTCCAGCAGGGCCGCCCGGGCCGCTACGAGTTCGTCGACGGCACCCCCGAGCAGCACAGGACCACCACCGAGGCGATGGAGGCCGCGTACCGCGAGTCCTACGCGCGCTACCAGGAGATGCTGGCGGCCGGCGTGGCCCGCGAGGTGGCCCGCGCGGTGCTGCCGGTCGGCCTGTTCTCCTCGATGTACGCGACCTGCAACTCCCGTTCGCTGATGCACTTCCTGTCGCTGCGGACCAAGCGGGAGCACTCGGCGGTGCCGTCCTTCCCGCAGCGCGAGATCGAGATGGTCGCCGAGCAGATGGAGCAGGAGTGGGCGCGGCTCATGCCGCTCACCCATGCGGCCTTCGAGAAGCACGGCCGGGTCGCTCCCTGACCTGGGACGATAGGCATATGGGCGGAGTGTCTCGCATGTCTGGATTGCGGCTTTTCTAGCCGCTCCCTACATTCATGAACACGGATTCCGGTGCTGCCCGAACCCCCGAGCGGGCAGCACCGGAATCCCATGTCACCGCCTGTTTCCGCCGCTTCGCACGGTATGCCCCTGTCCGAACACTGGACCGGTGTGGTTACCGCCCCACCGCCTACGAGTAGCTTTGGACGCATGGCTCCGACCTCCACCCCCCAGACGCCGTTCGGCCGGGTCCTGACCGCGATGGTCACCCCGTTCACCGCCGACGGCGGACTCGACCTCGACGGCGCCCAGCGCCTCGCCACACACCTCGTGGACTCCGGCAACGACGGCCTCGTCGTCAACGGCACCACCGGTGAGTCCCCGACCACCAGTGACGCCGAGAAGGCCCAGCTCGTCCGCGCCGTGGTGGAGGCGGTCGGGGATCGCGCCCACGTGGTGGCCGGCGTCGGCACCAACGACACCCACCACAGTGCCGAGCTGGCGCGACAGGCGGAGGCCGCCGGAGCCCACGGCCTGCTGGTCGTCACGCCGTACTACAGCAAGCCCCCGCAGGAGGGCCTGTACCGGCACACCGTGCACATCGCGGACACCACCGGGCTGCCGGTCATGCTCTACGACATCCCGGGCCGCAGCGGCGTCGCGCTGAGCCACGAGACGCTGGTCCGCCTCGGCGAGCACCCGCGGATCGTCGCCAACAAGGACGCCAAGGGCGACCTCGGCGCCGCCGCCTGGGCCATCGCCCGCTCCGACCTCGCCTGGTACTCCGGCGACGACATCCTCAACCTGCCGCTGCTGTCGGTCGGAGCCGCCGGAGTGGTCAGCGTCGTCGGACACGTCGTGGCCGGCGAACTGCGTGCGATGATCGAGGCGTACCTGGCCGGCGATGTGGCCAAGGCCACGGCGATCCACCAGGGCCTGCTCCCGGTGTTCAGCGGTATGTTCCGCACGCAGGGCGTCATCCTCGCCAAGGCCGCGCTGGAGCTCCAGGGACTGCCGGCCGGCCCGCTGCGGCTGCCGCTGGTCGGCGCGACTCCCGAGGAGATCGCACGATTGACGAAGGATCTCGCCGCCGGCGGGGTACACCTGTAACAGACGAAGACGTGCGCGCCCCGGCTCGCCGGACCCTCACGGGCCCGCCGCTGGACCGGACCGACGGCGCGAGAGCACCGACCCAGTAGGAAAAACGACACTGAGTACGCACGCCATATGTCTTCAGGGGGAGGACCCCGGGCATATGGCGTGCGTCGTGAGGAGAGTCTTTTGAGCCACCCGCACCCCGAACTCGGCGCACCCCCGGCCCTGAAGGAGGGCGCCCTCCGCATCACCCCGCTCGGCGGTCTCGGCGAGATCGGCCGCAACATGACGGTCTTCGAATACGGGGGCCGCATCCTGATCGTCGACTGCGGCGTCCTCTTCCCCGAGGACGAGCAGCCCGGCGTGGACCTGATCCTCCCGGACTTCACCTACATCCGGGACCGCCTCGACAAGATCGACGGCATCGTCCTCACCCACGGGCACGAGGACCACATCGGCGCCGTCCCGTTCCTCCTGCGGGAGAACCCGGACATCCCGCTGATCGGCTCCAAGCTCACCCTCGCCCTGATCGAGGCCAAGCTCGCCGAGCACCGCATCCGGCCGTACGTGCTGGAGGTCAAGGAGGGCGAGCGCGAGCGCATCGGCCCCTTCGACTGCGAGTTCATCGCGGTCAACCACTCCATCCCGGACGCCCTGGCGGTCGCCGTCCGCACCCCCGCGGGCATGGTCGTGGCCACCGGCGACTTCAAGATGGACCAGCTGCCGCTCGACGGCCGCCTGACCGACCTGCCGACCTTCGCCAAGCTGGCCGAAGAGGGCATGGACCTGCTGCTGGTGGACTCCACCAACGCCGAGGTCCCCGGCTTCATCCCGCACGAGCGGGACATCTCGGCCGCGCTGCGGAACGTCTTCGCGAACGCCGACAAGCGCATCATCGTCGCCTCCTTCGCCAGCCACGTGCACCGCATCCAGCAGGTGCTGGACGCCGCGCACGAGTACAAGCGCAAGGTCGCCTTCGTCGGTCGCTCGATGGTCCGCAACATGGGCATCGCCCGCGACCTCGGCTACCTGAAGGTCCCCGGCAACATGGTCGTCGACGTCAAGCAGCTCGACGACCTGCCGGACAAGGACGTCGTGCTGATCTGCACCGGCTCCCAGGGCGAGCCGATGGCGGCGCTGTCCCGGATGGCCAACCGCGACCACCAGATCCGCATCGTCGAGGGCGACACCGTCGTCCTGGCCTCGTCGCTCATCCCGGGCAACGAGAACGCCGTCTACCGGGTGATCAACGGCCTCACCCGCTGGGGCGCCAAGGTCGTGCACAAGGGCAACGCCAAGGTGCACGTCTCCGGCCACGCCTCGGCCGGTGAGCTGCTGTACTTCTTCAACATCTGCAAGCCGCGCAACCTGATGCCGGTCCACGGCGAGTGGCGCCACCTGCGGGCCGCCGCCGACCTGGGCATCGCCACCGGCATTCCGCGCAACCGCGTGGTCATCGCCGAGGACGGCGTCTGCGTCGACCTGGAGAAGGGCGTCGCCCGGATCGTCGGCAAGGTGCAGGCCGGGTACGTCTACGTGGACGGCGCCTCGGTCGGCGACATCACCGAGGCCTCGCTCAAGGACCGCAGGATCCTCGGCGAGGAGGGCTTCATCTCGGTCTTCGTCGCGGTCGACTCGACCAACGGCAAGATCGTGGGCGGTCCGACCTTCCAGGCCCGCGGCTCCGGCATCGACGACAACGCGTTCGTGCCGGTCGCCGCCAAGCTCCAGGAGGCCCTGGACCGCTCGGCGAGCGACGGCGTGCTGGAACCCCGCCAGGTCCAGCAGCTGGTCCGCCGGACCGTCGGCAAGTGGGTGGCGGACAACTACCGCCGCCGGCCGATGATCCTGCCGGTCGTCGTCGAGGTCTGAGCCTCCGGCGGCTGGTTTGACGTGGGGCAGCCCGGTGCGTAATGTTCTCCGGGTTGCCCCACGGGACGGCCCCGCAGGAAGTTTCTCGAATGCGAATTCGAGAATGACCGCGGAAAACGGCCCGAGAAACTCTGATAGAGTTCGGGAGCGCCGAAAGGCGAAAGCCACTCAGGTAAATGAAACTCCGGAAAACGGAGCGGAAAACATCTGATAAGCTTGAAACACGAAAGAACGAAGCGCCCGGAGGGCCCGCTGGAAGGCGGTCCGAAGGAAGTGTCCGTTCCTTGAGAACTCAACAGCGTGCCAAAAGTCAAC
>NZ_JBHXTQ010000097.1:0-31395 GCF_042677305.1 Kitasatospora sp. NPDC127121
TTTTTTTTTTTTTTTTTTTTTTTTTCCTGTCGTGTTTTTGGTTGTATTTTTTTCACTATATCATCTGGGGGTGCTTGTGGGGGTGGCGGCTGTCCGGCCCGCCCACGGACGTGCACGCGGATCACCATCGAACCCGTCGAAGCACTGCGCCGGCGACTACGGACACGTCGCCCCCGGTCGCACCCGCACGGTCGCTCGGCGTCACCCCGGCAGGTCCGCCGGAACGGGGGAATCGTCGAGCCCTCCCCCTCCAGGGGGCAGCTGTTCCGTCACCCGAACACTCCGAGAGGTACGAGAACACGTGTCCTCACGAAAATCGCCGGTCCTGGGATTACCCGGGACGGCTCTTCTCAGCATGGCCCTGATCGCGGGAGTGATGTCCGCGACCAGCCCCGCCCGGGCGGCGGCCCCTCCGGAACAGCCGTCGGCCACCGCGCCCGAGGGTGCCCTCGGCCCCGCCGAGGACGTCCTGGTCAACGGCTGGGGCGACGGCTCGGGCTACCACCTCGACATCGCCACCGGCGCCGGCGGCTACCGGTGGCGCGAGACGGCGCTGCTGCGCCCCGCGGGTATCGACGACGCGTCCTGGACGGGCTACCAGTGTGTGTCCGGCGACGGCAGGTTCGCTGCCGTCACGGTGCTGCCGGCCGGCGCCGTCAACCGGGCCGAGGCGCGTGACCACGGTGCCGTCGCGTACTCGGTGGACTTGTCCAGCGGCGCGGTGAAGCCCGTGGCCGCCGGAGTGGCGCTCAAGTACCACTCGCCCGGCTGCGGTACCGGACAGACCGCGATGTTCACGGTCAACCCCGGAAGCGACCAGCGGCTCACCCAGGTCCTGACAGTCGATCTGCCGACCGGCGAGATCAAGGCGTCCACCACGGTGGCCGGCCAGGTGACATCGGTCGTCCCGACCCCCGACGGCCCGGTCGGCGCCCAGGGCGCCTCCCTGGTCCGCGTTCCCGCGTCCTCGGCCGAGACACCCGCCGAGCCGGTGAGGATCGCGCAGGTCGACGGCCTCGCCTACGACCTGCGTCCGACCGCCGGCGGGGTCGACTTCGTCGTACAGAAGGACGGCGGGCCGACCTCCTTCCTGATGCGTGAACGGGACGGCAGGCTCTCCCCCCTCGGCGAGGGCCCCAGGGAGGCGCTACGGCTGATGCAGGGCCGGGGTGGCGAGTCCGTCGCCCTGGGAGCCACCAAGCTGGCCGAGAAGTCCGGCATCCGCAACGTCTCCACCGGCAAGCTGCCCTCGGGCGCCGTCGGCGTGTCCCTGGACGGCGCCGCCCTGCTGGGCCTGGGGCCGGACACCGCCGTGTCGGCCCCGCTGGTGGTCACGACCGCGGGTGACACGCTCCTGAAGCGAGACGCTGCCCCCGGCACGGTGTCCGTGTCGACCGCGGTTCCGCCCCTCGCGCCGGTTCCGGCTGGAGCCGGCGGCATCGTGTCGGAGCAGGGCGCCGCCGCGGCGCCCGCGCCCGCCCCCGGGGAGACGGACGCGCGAAGCACCGACGACTCCCCGGCCACGGCTGCCGCCGCGGCGCCGAAGTGCGCGGTGGACCGGCTGGCCGAGAACCGGCAGGTGATGCAGCCGGGCACCGCACAGGTGTCCTGGGCCATCGAGATGGCCGAGCAGGGCCTGTTGACCGGTTCCCCCTACACCCGGCCGGCCGGGTTCGCGAACCTGGGCCTGGCCGCCTTCGCACCGAACGGAGACTTCCCCAGGCTGCCGCTCAAACACCCGGCGGGCGACACCTTCGACTCGGTGCCGCGCTCGGTCTACCAGGCGATCGTGGCCCAGGAGAGCAACTACAGCCAGGCGTCCTGGCACGCCCTGCCCGGCATCGCGGGCGGTGCGCTGGTCGGCGACTACTACGGCGCCGGCGGCTCCATCTCCAAGATGGACTACACCAAGGCCGACTGCGGCTACGGCCTCGGCCAGATCACCAACGGCATGTCGAAGGGCGACACGGTCTACTCGGTCAACGGCCAGACCAAGATCGCCGTCGACTACCAGGAGAACGTCTCCGCCGGTCTGCAGATCCTGGAGCGGACCTGGAACCAGCTCTACGACGCCGGCATCACCGTCAACGGTGGAAACCCGCGCTACCTGGAGAACTGGTACCTGGCCGCCTGGGCCTACAACTCCGGAATCCAGCCCACCGCCAAGTTCGGCAACACCACCGGCTGCGTGCCGAGCCCCACCTGCACCAGCGCCGAGGGCAACTGGGGCCTGGGCTGGGCCAACAACCCGCGCAACCCGGACTACCCGCCGACCCGCGCGCCGTATCTGAAGAACAGCTACGGCGACGCCGCGCACCCCGGCAGCTGGCCCTACCAGGAGCGGATCACGGGCTGGATGGGCCAGCCGATCCTCCGGTTCAACCAGCCCGCCTACACCAAGCCCGACTACCACGGCGGCAAGACCTGGCTGCAGATCCCGCCGGTCACCGCCTTCTGCACCGCCGACAACAAGTGCGACCCGACCGGCGCCGCCAACGCCAAGTACTGCACCCTGGCCAGCTTCCAGTGCTGGTGGCACCAGGCCGTCACCTTCGTACCCGACTGCTCCGCCACCTGCGCCACCAGCGCCTACACGGCGGCCGCCGGCTCGACCGAACCGGCCGTCGTCAAACCGCACCCGCACCCGCCGACCTGCGCCCTGGACTCCGCCAAGGTCGGCAACGCCGGATACGGAGCCCCGATCGTCGTCGACGAGTCGCAGCCCCAGCCACCGCTCAACCTGGTCGGCTGCGGCACGCCCGCCAACTGGTCCCAGGGCGGCACCTTCACGTACGCGTACGGGACCAACGCCGCCGGTGACAAGATCGGCGCGATCGACACCCACCAGCTCGGTGTCGGCTTCGGCGGGCGCGTCCTGTTCACCCACACCGAGGACGGCGCCAACCCGGACCTGATCAACACCGGGACCTGGACGCCGAACCTGCCCAAGCTCCAGTACTACAAGATCAAGATCCATCTCCCCTCCACGGCCGCCACCGCCTCCAACGTCGTCTACACCATCAACCCCGGCGGCGGGGTGGCACCGTGGAAGATCCGGGTGAACCAGAACTGGGGCACCGAGGAATGGGTCACCATCGGCACCTTCGCGATGCGAAACGGCGGCAACCTCCAGCTCACCAACAAGAGCGAGATCACCGGCGCCGGCAACATCAACTTCGCCGACTACGACGTCGCCTACGACGCGGTCGCCTTCATCCCGATGGGCGGCACCCCCGGCCAGCCCATCGGCGGACCGCCCGGCATCCAGGACGCCCCCAAGGGCAGCAACCCCTCGTGGGTGCAGTGCGGCTGCGTACGCCGCACCGCCGGTGACCCGGTCGACACCAGCACCGGCTACTTCGGTGAGACCTTCACCGACCTCACCACCCCGGGCCGCGGCAAGCCACTCGCCTTCACCCGCACCTACGCCTCCGCCGTCGCCGACCCGGCCGGCCCGGGCGGCGCCCTGGCCGCGGACGGACCGTTCGGCTGGGGCTGGACCCACTCCTACAACCTGAGCGCCATCACCGACCCGGCCACCGGCAACGTCACGATCCGCCAGGAAGACGGCTCCCAGGTCGCCTTCGTCAACACCTCCGGAAGCTACGCACCATCGGCGCCCCGCTTCAACGCGACCCTCGCCAAGAACGGAACCGCCTACACCTTCGCCCGCAAGTCCAAGGAGATCTTCACCTTCGACGCCGGCACCGGGCACCTGCTCAGCGAGACCGACCTCGCCGGCAGCAAGGCCTCCCCGCCCTACGCCACCACCCTGGGCTACGACGCCGCCGACCACCTGGCCACCATCACCGACCCGGGCGGGCGCAGCTACACCCTCACCTGGACCGGCAACCACGTCACCGGCCTCGCCGACAGCGCGGGCCGCCAGGTGAGCTACGGCTACGACGCCAACGGCAACCTCACCGACGTCTACGGCGCCGGCACCACCCGCAGCCCCGTCCTCAAGGACGACGACCACTTCCAGTACGGCTACACCGGCAACCACCTGCTCAACTCCATGCGCCAGCCGTCCCAGTACGGGTCCACCGCCACGCCGACGCCAGTCGTCTCCATGACGTACGACACCGCCGGCCGCGTCCTCGTGCAGACCGATCAGGTCGGCGGCACCACGACCTTCACCTACGGGCCCGACAGCGGCGGCAACCTGGTCGCAGGCCAGACCCTGGTCACCGACCCGGCCGGCCACAAGACCCTCGACACCTACCAGAACGGACTCCTGCAGTCCGAGACCAAGGGCTACGGCACCGCCGACGCGGGCACCTGGAGCTACACCTACGACCCGGTCAGCCTCGGCGTCACGGCACAGACCGACCCCGTCGGCAACCTGCGCACCTACACCTACGACGACCACGGCAACGAGACGTCGGCCGGCGACGCCCGCGGGTTCACCACCGTCAAGTCCTACGACAGCGCGGACAACCTCCGCACCGTCATCGACCCGAGCGGACTCCGGACCTCCTACGCCTACGACGAGGCCGGCCACATCGCGACCGGCAGCGGCACCAACACCGGCAGCGAGGGCTTCGGGCTGCTCACCGGCGTCGTCCGCCAGCCGGTCGACGAATCGCTGCCGGCCCGGACCACCGCGGTGTACTACGAGGACGCGGCCCACCCGGGCGACGCGACCCGCGCGGTCGATCCGCGCGGCAACGCGAGCCGCAAGACCTACGACCCGGCCGGCGCCGTCATCAGCGCGACCGACGAACTGGGCAATGCCACCAAGTACGGGTACGACACCGCCCGAGGCCTGCTGACCTCCGAGGTGGCCCCGGACGGTGTCGCCGCCGGTACGTCACCAGGCTGCACCGCACCTGCCAAGGGCTGCACGACCTACTCCTACGACGCGTGGGGCAACCGGACCAACGCCGTCGACCCGCTCGGCCACACCAGCACCTCCGCCTTCGACGCCGACGGGCACCGCACCTCGACGACCGACCCGAACGGCAACACCACCCACTACACGTACGACGCCCTCGGGAACCAGACCAAGGTGACGCGGCCCGACGGGACGGTGCTGACCACCGACCACAACCCCGACGGCACGGTCGCCAGGACGGTCGACGGACTCGGCGCGGCCACCGTCTACGCGTACGACGCCCAGAAGCTGCAGACCCTGCGCACCGACCCGCTGGGCCGCGCCACCGCGAACGCCTACGACGCGGCCGGACGACGCACGGCATCGACCGATCCGAGCGGACGCGCCACCGCCTTCGGCTACGACGCGAACAACCAGCCCACCTCGGTGGCCTACTCGGACACCGCCACCCCGCCAGTCACCGCGATCGGCTACGACGCGGCCGGTCGACAGAGCTCGATGACCGACGGCACCGGCACCTCCCGGCGCGCCTACGACGCCTTCGGCGAGCTGGTCTCGCTGACCGACGGCGCCGGAGCGGTCACCGGCTACGGCTATGACGAGAACGGCAACGAAACCTCGATCACCTACCCCGGTGCCAGCGCCCAGACGGTCACCCGCACCTTCGACAAGGCCAACCGCCTGACCGCGGTCAAGGACTGGAACGGAAAGACCACCGGGTTCGGGTACGACCAGGCCGGTCACTGGACGTCCACGGCCGTCCCGAACGGAACCGCTGTCACCACGACGCTCGACGACGCCGGGCAGCCGCTGGCCGACCGGCTGACCAGCGGCACCTCGACACTGGTCTCGCTCACCTACACCCGGGACAACACGGGCCGCGTCAACTCGGACACCCCGAGCGGTGTGCCTGGCAGCACCCAGACCTACCAGTACACGGCGCTGAACCAGCTCAAGTCCGCCACCTCGGGGTCGGCCACGACCGACTACACGTACGACGCCGCCGACAACCCCGTCCGGACCGGAGCCACCGGCCAGGCCTTCGACGCGGCCAACCAGCTCTGCTGGAGCACCCCGGGCCCGGTGCCGGCCACGCCGTCCTGCACCGCCCCGCCCAGTGGCGCGACCGCGTACACCTGGGACCCGCAGGGCAACCGCACGAAGGCCACCACCGGGAGCACCGCTGTCACCCACACGTACGACCAGGCGAACCGCCTGACCGGGGTGAGCAGCGGCGGGACCACCAGCGCCTACACGTACAACGGCACCGGCCTGCGGACGCGGAAGACCACCGGGACGACCACCGTCTCCTACACCTGGGACGCGCAGCAGATCCCCAACCTGCTCTCCGACGGCTCGTCCTCGTACGTCTACGGACCGGACGACCTGCCGGTCGAGCAGATCACCGGCACGGGCACCCTCTGGTTCTTCCACGACCAGCTGGGCTCCACCCGGGCCCTGACCGACGCCTCGGGCTCCGTGGCCGGAGCGTACGCCTACACGCCCTACGGCGCCGTCAGTTCCCACACGGGCTCCGCGTCGACCGCGCTGCGGTACGCGGGCCAGTACAGCGACGACGAGAGCGGCCTGGTGTACCTCCGGGCCCGCTCCTACGACCCGGCCACGGCTCAGTTCCTCAGCGTCGACCCGGTGGTCGAACAGACCCTCAGCGCATACGGCTACGCCAACGCCGATCCGCTCAACCAGACGGACCCGGCGGGGCTCTGGGGCTGGAGCAGCGTCAAGAAGTTCGCCCATGACCACTCCGACGTGATCTCGCACATCAACTCTGTCGCCACAGCTGTCTGGGCCGTCTCCGGCACGGTGGCGGCGGGCTGCGCCATCGTGGGCGCGCTGCCCTGCGCGGCCGTCGCCGGGGGAATCTCCGGGGCAGCCTGGTTGGTGACCACCGTCACCCAGGTTGGCCTGGTGGCCGACAAGTGCAGCAGCGGAACGTCCGCCTGGGACTGCGGGGAGGCGGCCGGCTACCTGACGGCGGACGTCGCGGCGTCACCCCTCGGACTGAAGGGGCTGGGCGCTCTGAGGGGCATCCTCCCGGCCCGGACGGACAAGAGCCTGGACGTCTGGCGCAAGATCTGCGAGGGCTGACCGGCCCCGGTTCCCGGCCGGTGCACACCGGCTACGGCCGACTCGATACTGTCCCTTCGACGACACCACGGCGGGCCGCCTCTCCTCGCGGGGGCGGCCCGCCGCTCGCGGTGGCTCGCGCTCCGTACCTCTCGACGACAGGAACGGCACATGACCGACAAGGCGTTACCCCCGTCCGCGCCGATCTCCGTGCGGCCGAACCCGCTCCTCGGAATGCCCCTCACGGCGGGCGGCCTGCTGATCTCCCTGCCCAAGGCGCTCGACGGCGGCCCCACAGCCCCGGTGTACGCCGCCGCGGCGGTCGTGAGCGCCCTCGCACCCGCGCTGGTGCTCCTCCTTTCCGTCACCGTGGGCCGCGGCCGGATCACCGTCCGCCGAGGCCTGCACCGCACCTCCGTCCCGCTGGCGGAGCTGCGCTCGGTGACGGCCGAGGCGGACGCCGGCCGGGGGCCGCACACCCTCCGGCTCGAGAGCCGCACCGGGGCACGCTGCCGGATCCCGCTACTGGCCGTGCGGCGGCGGGACCGGCAGCGGCTCGTGGCCGCCCTCGAACGGACGGCTCCGCCCGGCGCCGTCCGAGAGGACCAGGCTCTGCGCGACCTGCTGGGCCTCCCGGGCTGACAGCGAGGATACGCAGTGGCTCCTCCAGCGGGTCCGACTCCCGGGCTGACCGACGCCGACGCCCCGGCTGCCGCGTGATCCGGCCGTCGAGGCGGGCGGTGGCAGGACGAGTAGCCGCAGCAGCCGTAGGAGTTCGGGGCAGGTGCGTGGGTCCTCCAGCTCCATCAGCAGCGCCGGCACACCGTGATCCGGGTGGTACTGGAGGTCGACGACCGTCACCGTTCGGCAGCCCCGTAGCCGTGTGGGCGAGCCGCCCGCTTCTGGCCGTGCAGCCGGCCCCGCATCAAACGAGCCCAGCCGGTCGCCGGCAACGGACAGCTGCGCGGCCATAGCCCGCGAACTCCGCCTCTCCGCAATGGCATAGCGTCCGTCAGCGCCCTCCGCGCGTCTGCCTGACGGGCTGGATGTACTGTGCCCATCGCGCACGGTGCCAGCGAACGTACTCCAGGCCGACGTCACGGCCGGGCTCCGTTTCCAGACGCTGCCGCACTGTGCCGGTCACCGTTTCCACGACGCGCAGGTCGTCGGTCAGGTAGAGGCCGCCCTGGTCGAACTGCGTGTGGCAGTTCGGGCACAGGCACAGGACGTTGCCGGTATAGTCGGGTCCGCCTTGGCTCAGCGGGCGGATATGAGCACCTTCGCTGATCGTCTGGCGTGGTCCCGGGATTCCCAGGACGCTGCCGCACATCTGGCACTGGTTGCCGTACCAGTCCTTGACGTCCTGAACGACCGCCCCGTCACGCCTGACCCGGCCCTTCCTGTCCCTTACCCCGCTGGCGGGCACCGCGGCGGGCGCGCTGACGGCATGGGGACCACCCGGCGGGAACAGTTCTCCCAGCGGCAGGGCCTGCGGCGAGCCGGTCGCGGTCCGGACCTGCCCGCCGATCTCGTCGAGAATGCCGCCGACGAGGTCCAGGGCATCAGGGCAGAGCAATCGGGCCCGATCCCGGCCAGAACGAGCAACCAGGGACCATGCCGCCTCGATGTGGCCGCCGGTGATCACGTCCGTGTCCTCGGCGAGGGCGAGCGCTGCCGCGATCCGGTGGGTGTGGGCGTCCAGTCGGACGAACTGGTCCTCCGGCAGGGACTCCTGGTCGTCGAAGCGAGCAGCGCTGAGCTGGACCGGCCAGAACTTCGCGGCGGCCTCACCCGTCATCGTGAACTGCACCTGCTGGTGCGACAGGCTGTCGTAGATCCGGGCGAGGCCCTCGACGGCCTGGGAAGCCACCGGCACTATCCGGCGGCCAGGGAGCGTGGCGCCGGGGATTACCGTTTTCCGGCGGAAGACCAGGAATCTGCTGGAGGAGGCTGCTTCCGTCTGTGCTCTGTACCTCCAGTCGCCCGCCGGCATCTCCCACAGCACCCCGATCCTGGGGGCCTCCCCCGCCGGGCCGCCCGCGCGCGAACGACGCTGATGTTCGAGGTTGCGGTATTCGTTGCCGTCCCAGGCCGTACGCAACGCGTAGGCGAGGGAGTCATCGGAAAACGTCCTCGATGGGCGGTGCTTGACAGGGCTGCCGGTGAGCAGCAGAGAGAAGCCGGTGCCGGGCCGGGTACTCCGGGCGGACCGGCGCCAAGCGGCCCGCAGCCTGTCCGTTGTGGTGATGTCGTGGTGGCTGGTGAGCCGGCGAAAACGGCTGGAGTCCATACCGGCCGCGGCCAGGGCCGTGACCAGTGGAGGCCGGGCGTCGTCGGTCAGGAAGGCTCCCCACACCAGACAAGGCCATTCCATGTGGCCGACCGGCAGGACCGCCGAGGGGGCCACGGCGGCCGCCCACCAGCACAGGGCCGCCGCATAGACGTCCTCGGTGTGGATACCGTCCTGCAGCCCTGCCTGCCGCGCGATATCTCCCAACGGACCGCACATCACCACATCCGACACTGCGCCCTCCCCCTGTCTGCCATGTCACCCGGCCCTGGTGAACATCTATCACCCGTCACCGACAGAAGCCGTCCGGTGGCTGCCTCTCGTTCGGAGGCCCCCGTGGTCCCGGACGGCGACCGCAGCCGGGGACGCATCGGGCCCGGGACAAGGCCGACGTCGAGCGATCCCCGGAGATCCCAGACGGGCAACGAGGAGCACCACCAGGCCGACGGCCGACACCGGAGTGCCAAGGAAGGCTCTTGTGTCAGGCCCGGCAGCAGGACTCGCCCAGGTGGCTGTCGATCGCGGCCAGCAGATCCTGAGCCGCTACTCGCACCGCAGGGTCGCTGTCGTGGGTGAGCCTTCGTCAGGGCGGGTCGATGTGGGCCGACGGTTCAGCTCGGCGCGAGTGTGCGCTGGTGGTCCCCGGTCAGCGGCGGCCGGTGGCCAGGATGACGAGGAACTGGCCGCCGCCCGCCTCGATGTCGGCGGTCACCGGCAGCCCCGGTGTCAGTCGGGAGAACCGGTCCACCAGCCAATCCGCCGCTTCCTGGGCGTCCTGCCTGGTCGGACAACGGCCCACCATCTCGCGGCCGCCCTTGCGCTCCAGCCTCGCGGCAACGGTGATCAGCGGCGCGGGTTCGGCCACGTACAGGCGGTCCGGCCAGGCGATGACCACCTTGACCGCGCCCTTGCGGCTGTTGCACCCGCGGTGCGCGAGCCGCTCGGCGACCTTGGCCTTCCGGTCGGCGGTCCGGCTGTCGACGCTGGGCCCCCTGGGATCGTTCACCGACTTGTCGGGGTCGACCGGTTCGTCGCACACCCAGCATCGCCAGCCGTCGCGCTTGGCCACATCATCGAGGAGACTCACCCGGACAAACTAGCCTGCCCGGCCGCCACCCCGCGCACCAGGGCCTCGGCAACCAGGTGACCGTGCCCCGGAGGCCCACCTGTCCCATGCGTTCCAGGAGCTCCGTTCGCTGAACGCTTCCGCGAACTTGTCGTTTCCGGGTCTATCGGGCAGTAGTGACGTCGCTTGTCTTCGGGTCTGGGCGGCACCAACGTGGTCGTCCGATTGATCGCGGCCGGGCAGTGGGAGATGAGAGAAGGGCGATGGTCCTCGGCCGGCCCCGCTCGGACCGGGTGATGCACCGCCTGGCCATCGCCGTACGGGCCGCCCCCGCCCGGCGTTCGGACATTCCTTGGGAGCTGCCAGCAGTGCGGTCCGGGGGCGGCTACAGCGCCTGGCGGGTACCTGACATTCCTTGGCTGTTCATCCGTCATCTCCACTGCCTCGGAGCTCCTGGGGGAAAGCCACAGGTAGTCCGGTGCGGTGACATCCCGCACGCGCACCGGCGCGACGGAGAGGGTAAGGCTGATGTCCGGAATAACCCGACGGAGGCTGCTGGGATCGGCGGCCGGCGCGATGGGAGCGGCAGCGGCGATGAGCCTGCTGCCACCGAGTGTCCAGCGGGCGGTAGCGGCGGGGGTGCCGAAGGCCGGTTCGCTGCGGGACGTCGAGCACGTGGTCCTGCTGATGCAGGAAAACCGGTCCTTCGACCACTACTTCGGCACGCTGGCCGGTGTTCGCGGCTTCGCGGACCCGAACGCGCTGCGGCTGGACAACGGGCGCTCGGTGTTCTACCAGCCCGACAGCGTCAACCCGGACGGCTACCTGCTGCCGTTCCACCTGGACACCCGCACCACGAGCGCCCAGGCGATCCCGTCCACCAGCCACTCCTGGTCGGTGCAACACCGGGCCTGGAACGGCGGGAAGATGGACCGGTGGCTGCCCGCGCACCGGTCCGCCGACGGCGTCAACGGCCCGTACGTGATGGGGTACTACACCCGGGAGGACATCCCCTTCCAGTTCGCCCTGGCCGAGTCGTTCACCATCTGCGACAACTACTTCTGCTCGGTCCAGGGACCGACCTGGCCCAACCGGCTGTACTGGATGACGGGTTCGATCGGAGCCGACGGCGGCCAGGGCGGCCCGATCATCAAGAACTCGGCGCCCGAGCCGCTGACCTGGAAGACCTACCCCGAACAGCTGGAGGCGGCCGGCGTCAGCTGGCAGGTCTACCAGGAAGCCGACAACTACGGCACCAACATGCTCTCGCTCTTCAAGAGCTTCCAGCAGGCCGCGCCCGGCAGCGCACTGCACCGCAAGGGCATGACCGCCCGGCCGGCCGGCACCTTCGAGGACGACGCGCGCAACAACCGGCTGCCCGCCGTCTCCTGGATCCTGCCGACCAGCTACCAGTCCGAGCACCCGGACTACCTGCCCGCCGCCGGTGCCGACTACGTCGCCTCCAAGATCGAGGCGGTCGCGTCGAACCCCGAGGTCTGGGCGAAGACGGTGTTCATCCTCAACTACGACGAGAACGACGGGCTGTTCGACCACGTGCCGCCGCCGGTGCCCCCAGCCGCGACGCCGGGCGAGTTCGTCCGCGGCCTGCCGATCGGCGGCGGCTTCCGAGTGCCGTGCATCATCATCTCGCCCTGGACGGTGGGCGGCTGGGTCGCCGGCGAGGCCTTCGACCACACCTCGGTGCTGCAGTTCCTGGAGCGGTTCACCGGAGTCCGGTCGACCACCGTCACCGACTGGCGTCGCAACGCCTTCGGGGACCTGACCTCCGCCTTCCAGTTCAACGGCGGCGCGTGCAGGGCCCCGGCGCTGCCCCCGACCGCCGAGCAGCTCGAACTGGCCAAGTACGAGGTGGCGAACTATCCGGCGCCCGCCCTTCCTGGCGCGGGCCAACAGTTCCCCACCCAGGAGCCCGGCGACCGGCCACACCTGCCCCGATAACACTCAGTAGCACTCGGCGGCCTTCGCCCAGGGCCCGGACCGAAGGCCGCTGCGCACCGCCGGCCCGGCCGTGTCTCGGGCCGGAGCGGCGACCCAGCCACCGCGACGCTATTGCCGATCGTCAACGTGGCCGCCCGTCCCCGAGAGTGCCGTCCGGGAGGCCCATGTTGAACCCGCGACGGCCACGGCCGCTGGGGGTTCGAACTGCATCGAAGCACTTCGACCGGGTACCGTGCGGTCCTGCGAATCCATACCCTTGTCTTGGGAAAAGAAGTGCAGGATGCACATACTGGATGACCTCACCGGTCTTTCCTCTCGTGCGAAGACCCTGCTTGAACGAACCGGCCGGCGCGATGATCCACAGGATCCCCGGCCCTCCACCGATTTCCGGGAGCAGCGACGCGCCACGTCGTTGGCGCGCATTCATCTGGAGCCGAGGTGAATCCGGCCGACGCCAGGTTGAAGAGGCCGCTGCACGAGCAACAGCCACAGCAGCCGGACAACAGATCGCGACAGCCACCGGATGACGACCACTCCTCGACAGAGCTGATTCCACAGAATGTCCGTTAACGGGTCCTTCGACCGCGCCGGAGCGGTAAGTTGACGGCTGCCGACTAGGGAAAGAGCACCGACGTGACCATCGACCAGGCTGCCCTCGGCAGCGCCGTGAAGGCGGTCGCCGCCGCCGCACACACCGATGACCCTGCTGCGCTGTACCGCGCCGTGATGCCGCCGACGGGCACGGACACGCCCCCGGCCGAGGCCGCCAACTGGTTCGGGACGCTCCTCATCCACCTGGCGCTCACCGCGGCGAGCACTTCGCGGCTGGAACAGGGCTGCCCCCGGGAGACCGTCTCGGAATGGATCGAAGAGGCACTGGGCCCGCTGCCCACCCCCGCGCTGCTGCGCGCTGCGGACCCCGGCCACATCGACCACGTCGAGGCGGTCCGCGCCGCAGAGGACTACTCCCAGTGCCGCGAGTATGCCGTCGACCTGATCCGGATCGGCCTGACCGATCCGAATGAAGCACCGGACGCGCGAGGCGTCGATGCCCACTGCACGGTGACGAACGACAAGGACGCGCGGATCACCGTGATGGCGATGCTCGGCCGCCTCGCCGCCGATCCTGGCGAGCGAGGTTGACGGCGCCTCCCCCTTCCAGGTGAGCGGAGTCAGCGGGCGGGAGGATCGGCTTCCACCCGCTGCCAGCGCCGTCAGCACGGCGGCAGGCCGGCGCGTTTCAGGGCTGTGTACAGCGGTTCGGCCACGGTGCTGGCGAGACGGCGGTAGGCAGGCAACGCCGGTGGTGTGGCGCGCGGGCAGGTGATTTACCGTCCAGCCCTCGGGGGGACTCCACGTCGTACAGTTCCCCGGCCGTCCGAGGACTTTCAGCAGCACCCCGACCTGGCCGTTGACCATGTTCGTGGGCTCACTCCAGAAGCTGCTTCGACCAGTCACCCCCGAAGCGATAGGCGCGGCCGTCATCGACCTCCTTCATCCCGCCGGGGACAATGTCCCCGTGGTACGGATGCTGTTTCGTCACCGCCGCCAGCAGGAACTCCACGAAGCCACCCTCGAACAGATCCCACTCCCGCATCGAGTCGAACTTGGCAGCGACCGGCCATCGGTCCGGATCCGGGCCCCGCATCAGCCAGAAGAACTGGTCGCCCCCGCGGCGCCCCCACCCCCACACCGTACTCGCACAGGAACGCCTGCAAACGGAACTCCTAAACGAATCTAGGCACTTGGGGTTCCCCACCGAAACATCGCTTCATAGCCGCAAGGTCAGCAAGTTGTACCGGTTGGCCATGACGCGAACAGAGGAACCCGCCGTCGATCAAGATCATTTGGCGCGGGGCAAGCACAAAAGCTCGCTCGCTGTCCCGTAGCAGATGATCTTGACCGTTTGCCAAATGATCTTGACGGCCGGTGGGTTTCTATCACTTGATCTTGATCGGTGATACGGAAGGCAGGCCCGCAGGACTGCCCCACCTCAGGCCATGCAAGGATCACGAAGGTGGAAGACAGAGGCGCGTGGAGCACCGGACCGGCAGGCGAGGCGATGGCGGCGGGCAGCGGCTTGCTGTCGATGCTGAGCCAGGCCGCCGTCCCGGAACAGCACGGGCAGATGGTGATCACGCCCCTCGTCTGCCCGTGGTGCGACTGGGACCAGTTCGAAGTGACCGCGGACGAGTGCTTCTGTGAGGGTTGCTGCCTGCCGCTCGGCATAGCGGACGGAGATGTTCACGCAGACGGATCCACCTGGGAACTCGCGGAATCCACTCCTTCACGCCCGCGACTGAGCAACGCCTTCCGCAAGCCAGCCGACATCACGTGCCCAGCCGGGCACGACGTGTTCCAGGCCGCAGTCGCACTCGCCCTCGACGCGGACGGCCAAGTCCGCCGTGTGTCGGTCGGCCTGCGATGTCCGGTCGACGGCACGCTGCGCCTGCACCTCGACAACGCGCAGGTAGTGCCGAGCAAAACCTGACACCGACCTCGCCTGAGGAGCCTGGGCGCGGACGACCGACCGTGGTGATCACCACCGCTCAGCTGACGGGAGAATGAGCCGGGTGACCAACACCCAGCCCCTGCCCCGCGGGATCAGCGCCCTGATCCACGACGCCCGCGCCAAGGCCACGCCCGGCGAGCGGGCCGCCCCCCAGCTCCTGCACCTGCGCGAGGCGACCGTCCCCGTGCCGGTGCTCGCCGCAGCCGTCGAGCTGATCGCCCCGCAGCTGGACGACCCCGACCCGGCCACCCGTGAAGCCGCCGGCGCCGTCCACGTCCGCCTGCTCACCGCCATCGAGGACGCCGCACCCGGCCGGTAGCCAGCCGACCGGGCCGGATGTCCCAACACTGTCCCAGCCCGGGCGTGAAAGCGCTCCTACCAGGGAAACGGCCCGGGACTATCCTGGCGAATCAGCCAAAACGGACTGTCAGGTTCCGGACAGTGCAAGAACTGTCCGGAAGACGATCGCCAGTCCGTCAGGCGAGCCCGTGACCTGCGCCGCCACAGAAACACCACACTGCTTCCGGTCGGAATTGGTCTCGACCATTGCCTCGCCTTCACATTCGGAGGAGGCTCCTCGGCGAAGCGCAGGGGCACGGGCCCCGGCGCTCACCATTGGGAGGAAGACCACTCATGTCTCTTCGCAAGGCATTCTCCGCTGTGGCCGTGGCCGGGGTCGTGGCCGGCGGCGCCCTGATCGCCGCCCCGACCGCCCAGGCGTCCACCTACACCTACATCGGCATATACCCGACCGCCGCCGCCTGCCACGCGGCTGGCCAGGCGTATGTGAACAGCCACCAGGCCATCGTCTACTTCTGCGACACCACCACCGAGACCGGCCCGGCACGGCTCTCCGTAGTCCTCTACTGAGCCGCCGGAACGCACTTGATGGTGGGCCGCCGGTCGTGCGGCCCACCATCATCACTGAACGCCTCGCCGACGCCCAGCAGGAAACCGGCACCGTACTGGAGGCCGCGGCGGTCGGCGGGATCGCCACCCAGGCCGTCGCCGACGGCCGACAGCACCAACCCACCGCTGGTGAGCTTGCGGGCGCTCACCGACCGCCGTCCTGGGGGTGGGGGCCGAGAGCGGCTGCGGCCAAGGCCTGCACGGCCGGCGCCCAACGGGCGATCAGGTCCATCACATCGGGCAGCTCTGCGGCGTAGGCGGTGAGGATGGTGTCGTCCTGGTTGCCGCTCAGGTCGATCGCGAAGCGGGGCACCGTGCGGTAGCGGTGATACACCGTCATCTCCAGCGGAAGCTCCTCTCCTGCTGAGTGCGCAGTGGGGCAGGCGTGGCGCTCTGGCCGGCCCGGATTGGTCCACTCGGGCAGTCGTAGAAGACCCCCCGGAAGCGTGACAGTTCCGCGAACGGCTCGCACTGCCCGCCCTGTTCCACCAGACTCACCCAGACCCACCATCACGGTCTTCGCGTCAAATCCTGTTCCTCTTGGTCGAGTTCAGGACCACGCGAAGGCCGAACCGCCGTCCCGGGAACACCCGGACGAGTGATCACCCGGCCCACCTGTTCGAAGCCGGACGATACATCACAAGCTAAGCGTCGGCTTGAGCTGGAGGCGGAGTCGCACTCCTCGTGTTTCTGGTGGCAGGACCAGCAACGACCGCCGCCCACCAGGGTGACAGCCCCTCACGGCCCGGTCAGCCGCCGGTACCACCATGGCCGCCCCGACGCGTCGGGCCGGACGGAGGACGGCCGCCGGGCGGCGTACGGGTCCGGCAGCGTGCGCCGTTCGAACTCTGTGTCGAGCCCGGCGACGATCCGCCCCAACTCGCAGCGGGCGCGCGGTAGCAGGGCGGGGAGCATCGCCTCGATCTCGTCGCGCGCGCCGAGGACGTCGTGGCAGGGGCAGTCCGGCAGGGGCACGTACAGCCACCGGCCGGGCTGGCGCAGGAATTCCTCGTACTGGCCAAGCGCCCTGCTCAGGTACCCGGGCTCGAAGCGCCGGGCTTCGAGGCGTCGTACGGCGGCCTGGGCGTTGCGCCGCAGGCCTCGGATCTGGCTGAACGGTCGGGACTGCGAGCCCCGCGCGTACCGCGTCTGGGCGCGCAGGGCGCCGGGCGGCCTACGCGGCATCGCCCTTTCTGAGGGAGGTCATGGGCTCACCCTGCCATGCCGCGTGCCGACGCGCTCCCGGGTTTCCCGGCCGGGAAACCCGGGAGCGTGGACTGCGGGCTACGGGTTACGGGTTGGGGATGCTGCAGTTGCTGTCCTGCGGGCCCGCCAGGGAGGCGCCGTTGGAGTAGTCGTGCTGGGTGCTGTAGGCGGGGCAGATCTGGTCGAGCGACGCGATGGCCGTCCAGATGTCCGGGGAAGTGGCGTGGATGTTGACGTAGCCGTAGACGTCCTTGCTGTTCTGGTCCCCGATGGTCGCCTGGCCGGCGTAGCCGTTGCTCGCCATCAGGTACACCTTGACCTGGGAGCCGTTTCCCTGGAAGCCGCCGGACCACTGGAAGTGGGCGATCGCCGTCCGGCTACAGCTGTCGTACTGCTGCTCGACCTGGCCGACGTAGACGCCGTTGTTGTAGATGTTGCCCGGGAGGCCCTGGTCGCTCACCCCGCAGGCGAGACGCAGGGCCGGGGCGGCCGAGGCGGCGGTGCTCATCGTGAGCGCGGCGGTCGCCGCGAGGGTGACCGTGGCGACGGCGTGGCGAATACGCATTGGGTGTTCCCCCTGGGTCGGTCCCACGGCCGGAGCGGCCGGGGTTCGAGGGGAGCGTAGGCAGGCGCCGAGGAGGCGACGTAGGCGCGTTCAGGCCAAAGCCCTTAGCTGGGGCGCCAGTTGAGGGGGATTTACCACCCCGCCGGCGGACGGATGACGGGAGTTGGGATCCCCGCCACCCGCCCGTCGCGTAGCCCTACGCCCCGGCGGAACGGGTGAAACCGTAGGAGCGCTCGACCTTGGCGACGAGGAGGGAGCAGGCGGGCCCGGACGGCCGGCGCCGGGCGTGGGAGCGGCGCTGGCGATCTTTCCCCCGGCTGCTCTGGTGGTCCTGGTCGGCACGTCGGCCGCCGGGGTCCGCTCGGCGGTGGCGGACCTGCGGCTGGCCGGCGAGGAGAACCCGGCCGTCGTCGAGATGCTGTCCGACGTCCCGGCCAGGGTCGCCAAGCTGGAGGACCTGGAGGACGAAGGCCCGGGCGCCGACGTGTGGTGGTCGATCGCCGACCTCGAAGCCGGACCAGGCCCGTGGTGGACCTGACCGACACCGGGGACCGGCTCCTGCAGATCACCGACACCCACCCCACCCTCGCCTACCGCCGCCCCTGACCCGCCATGCCGCCCGGCGCGGCGGGTTCACGGCAGCGGGGTGGCCAGCAGCGGCTGATCACCCTGCCGGCCGGGGCCCAGGCACCGGGCGGTGCCGGCGCGGATCGCCACGCGCAGGATGCCGGCCGGGTCGGGGGCGGTCGAGTGCAGCACCACCTGGGACTTCGTGGCCCGGATCTCGACCAGCTGGCGGAGGGGTCCACCTCGGGTGACGGCCCCCGGCCCGGCCGTCGAGGGCGCCGGCCTCATCGTGGCACGCGGCTTCGTCGAGGCGATGAACGGCGAACTGACCGTCGAACCCGCCCCAGACGGCGGCACCGCCTACGCCCTCGGCCTCGCCGAGCCGGTCAGACCTGGTTGAGGCCGCCGTCGACGAAGAGTTCGGCTCCGGTGGTGAAGGAGCTCTGGTCCGAGGCGAGGAAGAGGGCCGCGGCGGCGACCTCGTCGGGGCGTCCGATCCGGCCCAGCGGAATCCTGGCGACGAGCTCGTCCAGCGCGGGCGCCTGCTCCGCGCGCAGACTGCGGATGGCGGGAGTCTCGATCGGGCCGGGGCTGATGGCGTTGACCCGGATGCCGCGGCCCGCGAGCTCGGCGGCCCACGTGCGGACGAGGTTGCGGTCGGCGGCCTTGGTGGCGCTGTAGACGCTCATCGCCTGGACGCCCGTCGACGCGTTGGTGGAGGCGAGCACGATCACCGAGGCGCCGTCCGGCAACAGGGGCAGCGCCTTCTGGACGGTGAAGACCACCCCCCTGACGTTGATGTCGAAGGTCCTGTCGTAGTGCTCCTCGGTGATCTTCCCGAGCGGGGCGAGCTCGCCGACGCCGGCATTGGCCACCACGACGTCCAGCCGTCCGCTGCGTGCCTCGATCGCCGCGAAGAGCCGGTCGAGGTCGTCGAGATTCGACACATCGCTCTGGACGCCGATGGCCTGTTCGCCGATGGCTTCCACGGCCTCGTCCAGCTCGGCCTTGCGCCGGCCGGTGAGGTAGACGGTGGCACCTTCGGCGGCGAACCGACGGACGACGGCGAGACCGATCCCGGCCGATCCCCCGGTCACCAGGGCGACCTTCCCATCCAGCTGTCCCATGGTTTCCACTCCCTTGACCAGCACTGCTTCGACCATCGCTGCTTCGACCATCGCTGCTTCGACCATCGCTGGAGTTACTGCTTCCGGTGGGAGCGCCGAAGCCCCCGCCGGGAATTCCCACGGGCGTTCCGTGTCCACCGGCGCCGCCCGGCCCCGGAAGCCGGCCGGGGCGGCTTTCCCAGCTCGTTCTCCTCGGCCGCGTGGCCGGTGAGGAAGAGGAAGACGTCGTCGAGGGTGGGCCTGCGCAGGCCGATGTCGTCGATGAGGACGCCCAGCCCGTCCAGCTCGCGGATGACGTCGGCGAGCACCCGGGCGCCCCCGCCCACCGGCACGAGGATTCGCCGGGTGTGCTGCTCCACGCTGAGCGGGCCCCCACCGTACGGGGCGAGCGCCGCGACGGCCGCACCGATCTGCTCGCGGTCGTGGACCACCACCTCCACCCGCTCGCCGCCGGTCCTGGTCTTGAGGTCGTCGGCGGATCCGCGTGCGATCACCCGGCCGTGGTCGACCACGACGATGTCGTGCGCCAGCCGGTCGGCCTCCTCCAGGTACTGGGTGGTGAGCAGCAGGGTGGTGCCCTCCGCGGCCAGCATCTCGACGACCTCCCACAGCGCCAGCCGGTTGCGCGGGTCCAGACCGGTGGTGGGCTCATCGAGGAACATCACCGGGGGCCGCACCACCAGCGCGGCCGCCAGGTCGAGCCGGCGGCGCATGCCACCGGAGTAGGTCCTGGCCGGCCGGTCGGCCGCCTCGGCGAGGTCGAACCACTCCAGCAGCTCCCGGGCGCGCGCCTTGGCGTCCCTGCTCCGCATCTGGTAGAGCTCGCCGACCATCTGGAGGTTCTCCCGGCCGGTGAGGTACTCGTCGACCGCCGCGTACTGGCCGCAGAGGCCCAGCAGGCTGCGGACCCGGCCGGGGTGCTTGAGCACGTCCACCCCCGCCACGTGGGCGCTACCCGCGTCGGGCCGCACCAGGGTGGTGAGCACCCGTACCGTGGTGCTCTTGCCGGCGCCGTTGGGGCCGAGCAGGCCCAGCACCGTCCCCTCCGGCACGTCCAGGTCGACCCCGTCCAGGGCCCGTACGTCGCCGAAGTCCTTCACCAGGCCCTCGGCCCGGATGGCCGCCCTCATGTGCCCCTCCTTCTCCTGGAACCAGCCGGGAACCACCTGACGGCCGACACTGGCAGGATCCCCCCGGAGCGCCCGTCGTGCGCTTCGGCGGGGGATCGGAGGCACCGCGTGCGCGGCCGCCAGGATGCGGGCCACCCGGGTGTGGTGGAAATGTGGAGGAGAGAGCCCGGCCCTGCCCTGGCCGCCCCACCGGGTTCCCGAAGGCCGTGTGCACCGGACGAGAAGGACCGAGGACCCGCACAGACCTGCGGCGGTCACACGCCGGCCGCCCGGAGGCCCCCGCCGGCTCACCCTCCCTTGCGCGAATCGATACCGGATGCGTCTCCTGCCGAATCGAGGCGGTACCAGTGGATCTCAGGATGTCGGTCGAAGCCCGGGAGGCGTTCCTCGCCGGCCCGCACGTGGGAATCCTGGGGGTGGACGACGCGCGCGACGGCGGCGGACCGCTGCTCGTCCCGCTCTGGTACTCCTACCGGCCCGGCGGGCTGGTGACGATCCAGACCGGGCGGACGACGCTGAAGGCCCGGCTCATCCGCAGCGCGGGCCGGTTCAGCCTCTGCGCGCAGGTCGAGTCGGCGCCCTACCGCTACGTCAGCGTGGAGGGGCCGGTGGTGGCCGTCGAGGACCCGCTGCCGCCGGCCGCACGCGAGGAGCTGGCCCGCCGGTATCTGGACGCGGACACGGCGGCGGCGTACCTGGACGCCAACCGGCGGCAGCTGGCCGACGACGTCCTCATCCGCATGAGGCCCGAGAGATGGCGGACCGCCGACTTCGCCGCCTTCGCCAAGGAGTTCGAACCCTAGCTTCCCGCGCGCGGTCCGTGTGCGGCAGAGAGCGTGACGTCCCGATGAACACCCGAGCAACGACGCATCAGGAGGCGGCCGAGCACGCCGCGGCGGTGCCGTATCCACGCGATCGCTGCCTCCACGAGCTGTTCGACGCCCGGGCGGTGCACCGCCCGCGGGCCATCGCCTCCGTACAGCACGGCCGCGGCATCAGCTACGGCGAACTCAAGCTCCGCTCCGACGCGGTGGCGGCCCGGCTGCACGACTCCGGCGTGCGGTACGGCGACACGGTCGGGGTGTGCGGGGCCCGCTCTCCGGAGGCGCTGGTCGCGTTCCTGGGCATCCTCAAGACCGGTGCGGCCTACGTCCCGCTCGACGACGCCTCACCACCCGCGCGTCTGCAGGCGATGGCCGAGGACGCGGGGGTGCACACCGTCGTCACGCTGCCCGGCAGCTCCCGCCGCATCCGGCGCGTGCGTTCCCGCATCGACCTGGGTGGCCTGGCTCCGAGCGCCCCGGCCACCCCGACCGACCCGGCCGCGGTGCCGCAGGCCCGGGTGCTCCCCGCGGACTGCGCCTACGTGATGTTCACCTCCGGCTCGACCGGCCGCCCCAAACCCGTGGCGATCCCGCACCGCGGCATCGTCCGGCTGGCCGCCTCCGACCTGGTCCGGCAGCGGCCGCGGCCCGGTGAGCGGGTGCTGCACGCCTACGGCCTCTCCTCGGACGCCTCCACGATCGAGATCTGGCCCGCGCTGCTCGCCGGCGCCTGCATCGTGATCGCCGACCAGGAGGAACTGCTGTCGCCGACCGCCCTGGAATCGCTGCTGCTCTCCGAGCGGGTCAGCATCGCCTACCTGACCACCGGGGTGTTCCACCACATCGCGCGCACCAGGCCCTCGGCGCTGCGGTCCCTGCGGTTCGCCTCGGCCGGAGGCGAGGCGATGGACGCGGAGCTGGCCCGCGCGATACTGGCGGCCTGCCCGGACACCACCGTGGTCAACTTCTACGGCCCGACCGAGAACAGCGTGGTGTCCACCGCACACGCGCTGCACGACCTGCCTCCCGAGGCGACGGCCGTGCCGATCGGCCTCCCCCTGGAGAACTCCACCTGTCACGTGCTGCGCCCGGACGGCACGCTCGCCGACACCGGTGAGGAGGGCGAGCTCCTCGTCGGCGGGGACGGGCTCGCCCTGGGGTACCTCGGCGACCCCGGGCTGACCGCCGAGCGCTTCGTCGACGACCTCGTCGAGCCCGGTACGCGCCTCTACCGCACCGGTGACCGCGTGGTCCGGCACCCGGACGGCGTACTGGAGTACCGGGCCCGGGTGGACCGGCAGATCAAACTGCGCGGGCACCGCATCGAGCCGGACGAGGTGGAGGCGCGGCTGCGCGCGGACGACGCGGTGGGCGAGGCCGTCGTCGAACGGGAGGGCGACGCCCTGATCGGGTACGTGACCCCGGCCCGCCCCGGCCAGGCACTGACCTTGGACCGCATCCGCAGCGCTCTCGCCACCTGGCTGCCCGCGGCCGCGGTGCCCGCGCGGCTGGTGGAACTCGCGCGGTTCCCGGTGACGGCCGGGGGCAAGGTCGACCGCGCCCGGCTGCGCAGGCTGACGGCGACCGAGGAGGCTGCCGTCCCGGCGGCGGTGAACGGCACCGCGTTCGGCCCGCAGGACACGGTGGCCCGGATCTGGCAGGTGGTGCTGGGTGTGCACCCGGCGCCGGGCGACAGCTTCTTCGACATCGGCGGCGACTCCCTGCTGGCAGCCGAGGCCGTCACCCGTGCGCTGGCCGCCTTCGGCCTCGACGCCCGGCACGGCCGCACCCTCGTCCACAGCCTGCTGCGCTCCCCGACACTGGAGGACTTCACCGCCGCCGTCGTCGCCGTCCAGGGCCCGCCCGGCAGGGTGAACGCCGACGCGGGCCCGGTGGACTTCCGCGCCGAGGCACGGCTGGGCTTCACCCTCCCGCAACCGCGCGGGCCGGAGCCGGACTGGCACCACCCCGCGGAGGTGCTGCTCACCGGCGCCTCCGGCTTCGTCGGCGCCTTCCTCCTGGACGCGCTGCTGCGCCGCACCGACGCCCGGGTGTGCTGCCCGGTGCGAAGCCGGGCCCCCGCCCACGCCAGGCAGAAGGTGATGCGCAACCTCGCCCGCTTCGGCCTCGCCACCCCCGAAGCCGCCGACCGCATCGTGTGCCTCCCCGCCGACCTCGCCGAACCCGGCCTCGGACTGGAACCGGGCCGCGCCGACGAACTCGCCGACACCGTCGACCTGGTGATCCACTCGGCCGCGCAGGTCAACTTCATCTATCCGTACGACGCGCTGCGCCGCACCAACGTGGAAGGCACCAGGGAGCTCATCCGACTGGCCGCCGGGCGCCGGGTGCCGGTGCACTTCCTCTCCACCATCGCGGTGCTCGCCGGCTTCGGAACCGCCGGCGTACGGCACATCGACGAGGACCTGCCGCTCGACCACGCCGACGGGCTCACCATGGGCTACGCCGAGAGCAAGTGGGTCGCCGAGGAGGTGCTGCGCGACGCCGCGGACCAGGACCAGGGCCTGCCGGTGGCGGTCTACCGTCCGTACGAGATCACCGGCGACCGGCACACCGGCGCGTGCAACACCGACACCGCGATCTGCTCGCTGTTCAAGACCATCAGCGAGACCGGGCTCGCCCCCGACATCCGGCTGCCGCTGGACTTCGTCCCGGTGGACTTCCTCTCCGACGCCCTGGTGCACATCGCCACCACCCACCGCGCCACCCGCCGGACCTACCACATGACCAACCCCCGCGCCGCGAGCCTGTGCGACATGCTCGACCGGATGGACAGGGCCGGCCACCGGATCTCCCGGCTCCCCTACGAGGAGTGGGTGGGCGAGCTCGTCCGCCACGTCGCGCAGCACCCCACAAGCCCCACGGCCCCGTTCGTCTCGCTGTGCGTGGACCGCTGCAAGCAGGCCGACATGTCCGTCAAGGAGATGTACTTCGAGGGCACCTTCCCCACCGTCGGGCGGGCCAACGTCGAGCACGACCTGGCCACCTCGGGCCTGCACTGCCCTCCCGTCGACGCGGAGCTGCTGGACCGCTACCTGGAGTACTTCTACACCACCGGTTACCTCGAACGCCCCTGCCCCCGCCACCCGGAAGAGGCGCGGGCATGAGCGCACGGCCGCCCAGTGCGCGGGGGGCCGGCGCCGAGCCGGACGTCCTGGACTTCCCGCTCCCGCCGCCGGGCACCATGGGGCCGCCCGAGGAGTCCGCGCGGCTGCGCGAGACCTGCCCCCTGGCCAGGGTCAGGCTGCCGATGGACGCGACCGCCTGGTACGCCACCCGGCACGAGGACGTCCGGATGCTCTTCGCGGACCCCCGGCTGATCAGGCCGACCATCAACGACTGGCCGCCGCGTCCCGGTCAACCCGCGGACGACGGGCCGCGCCTGGTCACGATCGCCGAACTCGACGGCCCCCGGCACGCGGCCCTGCGCCGGGCGCTGGCCGAGCCGTTCAGCTCCCGGGCCGTGCGCGACCACCTGCCGCGCATCCGCGGGCTGGCCGGGCGACTGCTGCGGGCGTTCGAGGACAACGGCCCGCCCGGCGACCTGGTCGCCGGCTTCACCGACCCCTTCCCCCTGCTCGTGCTCTGCGACCTGGTGGGCATCCCCTTCGAGGACCGGGACCGGTTCCTCCCGGTGCTGGACGCGGCCCTCGGCGGCATGGTGACCTCGCAGGAGGGGCGCCGGGTCACCGGTCTGCTGCGCGAGTACGTCGCCGCACTGATCGCCCGGAAGCGGGACCGGCCCGGCGACGACGTCCTGACCCGGCTGGTCCGCCGGTGCGACGACGGCGAGCTGACCCACGACGACGTGATGGCCTTCGGGCTGTCCATGCTCACCGTCGGCTTCGGCATCAGCAGCTTCTTCCTGGCCGACACCGCGCACACCCTGCTCGACCGGCCGGGCCTGTGGGCCCGCCTGCGCGACGACCGGGAGCTGATGCCCGGCGCGGTGGAGGAGTTCCTGCGCTACATGCCGGTGATGAACGGCACCGTGATCCTCCTGGCGACCGAGGACATCGAACTGCACGGGCGGACGATCCGCGAGGGCGACGCCGTCATTCCCGTACCGGCCTGCGCCAACCGCGACGAGCGGGTGTTCGCCGACGCCGACCGGCTCGACCTGGAGCGGGCCGGCGCGACCACGGGCCGCGGGGGCCACCTCGCCTTCGGACGAGGAGCCCACAACTGCCTCGGCGCCCACCTGGCCCGCGCCGAACTGACCGCGGGAGTCGAGGCGTTGTTCGACCACTTCCCGCGGCTGCGCCTCGCCGAAGGACAGGAACCCGCCTGGGACGACGAATCCGTGACCAAGTCACCGCTGACCCTCCCGGTCAGCTGGTGAGACCCGACCGGCCACCTCGCACGCGATCATCTCGTACGCGACCACCTCACACCCGGCCACCTCACACGCGATCACCTCACACCCGGCCACCTCGTACGCGACCACCTCACACCCGGCCACCTCGTACGCGACCAGGGAGCACCGCCAGTGAGCAGCTCACCGCCACAACCCGCCGCCGACCCGCCCGCCATCGACCTGCCCCTGCCGCCGCCGGGCACCATGGGCCCGCCCACGCAGTACGGGTGGCTGCGCCGGGAGTGCCCGCTCGCGGAGGTCCGGCTGCCGATCGGCGCCACCGCCTGGTACGCCACCCGCTACGAGGACGTCCGGGCCCTGATCGCGGACCCCCGGCTGATCCGGCCGACCATCAACGACTGGCCGCCCCGACCTGACCGGGCCGCCGACGACGAGCCGGGCCTGATCACGATGATGGAACTGAACGGCCCCCGCCACGAGGCCCTGCGCCGCGCTCTGGCCGAACCGTTCAGCGTCCGTTCCGTCCGGCGCCGGCTGCCGCGACTGCGCCGGTCGGCCGATGGGCTGCTGGACGACTTCACGGCCGCCGGGCAGCCCGGCGACCTGGTCGGCGGCTTCCTGGAGCCCTTCCCGCTACTGGCCATGTGCGAGCTGGTGGGCATCCCCTACGAGGACCGCGAGTACTTCCTGCCCAGGGCGGACTCCGCCCTCGGGGCGATGGTCACCCTGGACGAGGGCCGCGAGGTCACCTCCGAACTGCGCGAATACATCGCGTCACTGCTCGACCGCAAGCGGCGCGAGCCCGCCGACGACGTCCTCACCGGGCTGGTCCACGCGTGCGGGCCCGGCACCCTGGACAGGGAAAGCGTGGTGACCTTCGGACTCTCGATGCTGGTCGCCGGCTACCGCACGAGCACCATGTTCCTGGCCGACGCCGTGGTGGCCCTGCTGACCGCGCCCGACCGGTACGCCCGGCTCCGCGACGACCGCGGCCTCCTACCCGGCGCGGTGGAGGAACTCCTGCGGTACATACCGGTCATGAACGGCGTCGTGGTCCTCCAGGCCGTCGAGGACATCGAGTTGCACAACCGCAGGATCCGCGCGGGCGACGCCGTTCTGCCCGTCCTCGCCTCGGCCAACCGCGACGAACGGGTGTTCACCGACGCCGACCGGCTCGACCTGTGCCGGGCGGACAACCCGCACCTCACCTTCGGCCGGGGTGCGCACAACTGCATCGGCGCGCACCTGGCCCGGGCCCAGATGGCCGTGGGACTGGAAGCCCTGCTCGACCGCTTCCCGCGACTGCGCCTCGCCGAAGGACAGGAACCCGCCTGGGACGACGAATCCCCGAGCAAGTCACCGCTCACCCTCCCCGTCAGCTGGCACGCCACCACCGCCGCCGCTCAAGGGGTCGGCGATCCACCGGAACGACCACGAAGCCACCGGCCCCCGCCGCCGTGAGGACACCGCCGAGTGTTGCGCTCACCGCCGCGCGCCGGGAGGAAGAGCCCTCCTGCCGGGCCGGCAGAGACCTTGGACGACCGCTCCGCGAGGAGCGCGCGTACGGAGTGCGCTGGGAAGGCGGCCCGGGGCGTCAGGAAGGCGTCAAGGACGGGCGGGCCGCGGCGGTGGCGTGGAGGGCGGCGAGGCCGTCGCGGTAGATGGTGGTGAAGAGGGCCACGGCCTCGTCCTCGGTGGCGCCGTCGGGGTTGAAGCGGCCGGACCACTGGACCTCGGCGGCGTTCTCCTGGCCGGGGACGGCGTGGACGCGGATCGTGGAGACGTAGCCGTTGACGGGGAACGGGGCTTCCAGGATGGCGTAGCTGTAGTGGCGCTCGGCCTCGTTGAAGGCGACGAGGCGCTCGATGATGATCCCGCCCTCGGGGTTGCGCAGGCGGCGGACGCGGCCGCCTTCGAGGGCGGTGCTCTCGGGAATGTACGGGAGCCAGTCGGGGAGGGAGTCGAAGCCGCCGATGAGGTTCCACACCTTGTCGGGGGAGGCGGGGACGATGCGGCTGACGGAGGTGGAGGCCATGATCGGATTTCCTGACGGGTCGGGGGTGGTTCAGGCGCCGTACGGCAGCGGGGCGGCCGGGCTGACGAGTTCGGCGGAGCGCAGCTCCTGCCAGAACGCGGCGGGGACGGTCTCGTTGAGCGCCGCCTGGTCCTCGGCGATGCGGCTGGGCTTGGTGGCGCCGGCGACGACCGCGGCGGTGACCGGGTGGGCGAGGGAGAACTGCAGGGCGGCGGCCTTGATGCTCACGCCGTGCTCCGCGGCGAGGTCCTTGAGCCGGGTGACGCGCTCGACGATGTGCGCAGGGGCTTCCTGGTACTCGAAGTGGGTGCCGCCGGCGAGGATGCCGGAGCTGTAGGGGCCGCCGACGACCATGCCGACGCCCTGCTCCTGTGCCATCGGCAGCAGGCGCTGGAGGGCGTGCTCGTGGTCGAGGAGGGTGTAGCGGCCGGCGAGGAGGAAGCCGTCCGGGCGGGGCTCGTCGAGGGACAGGGTGAGCTCGATCGGCTCGGTCTTGTTGACGCCGAGGCCCCAGGCCCCGATGACGCCCTCGTCGCGCAGACGGGACAGGACTCGGAAGGCGCCGGTGCGGGCCTCCTCGAACTTGGCCAGCCACTGGTCGCCGTGGAAGTCCTGGGCGATGTCGTGGACCCAGACGATGTCCAGGCGGTCGGTGCGCAGGCGCTTGAGGCTGTCCTCGATGGAGCGCTCGGTGGCCTCGGCGGTCCAGACGTGCAGCATCCTGTTGGGGTTGCCGTGCTCGAACAGGCCACCCTTCTCGCCGAGTTCGCGGGCGCCCTCCTCCAGTTCCGCGAGGATGACGCGGCCGACCTTGGTGGAGAGTACGTACTCGTCGCGGGGCTTGGTGGAGAGGATCTCGCCGAGGCGTTCCTCGGCGAGGCCGGCGCCGTAGAAGGGGGCGGTGTCGTAGTAGCGGACGCCGTGCTGCCAGGCGGCCTCGACGGTGGCGGCGGCCTCCTGGTCGGGGATCGCGCGGAACATGTTGCCGAGCGGGGCGGTGCCGTAGCCGAGCTTGCCGGGGAGGAGTTCCTTGAGGGACATGGTGGTGCCTTTTCGAAACGGAGGGTGCGGGGCGCAAGGGGTCACGCAATAGATGTGAGCGCACCTTGCGTGCGTTAACAATAATTGCAGACGCGCGGTAATGCAAGGGCCCTACGCGCCGGATGCGGGGAAGCGCGGCAGGACGTACTCCGCGAGCTCCTGCAGCAGTTCCTCCACCGGCCGGTCGTTGGGCCGCAGATTGAAGGAGACGTGCGAGACCCCGAACAGCGCCATGGTCTCCAGGTGCTCGATCAGGGCGTTGCGGCCGGTGCTGAGGCCGAGCCGGTCGGCGAGCCGGGCGAGGCGCGCGTGGTCGGCGAGGTCCGGGACGCCGTGGGGGCGGCCGGCCGTACGGTCGGTGGCCTGCCGGGACGGGCCCCAGTCGTTGTCGAGGGGCAGTTCCAGGCCGAGGGTGAGCCGGCCCTCGCCGGGGGCGAGGCGGGCGAGGGCGGGGTGACGGGGTGCCATGGGTGAATCGGTCCTCAGAGCGGGGGGAACGGGCGAAGCCCGCTGCGGGCCGGCCGGGAAGGGCCGGCCCGCAGCGGGCTTCCGGGGGTGCGGGGTCGGTCAGTTGAACTGGTCCGGGTGCGGGCCGGTCCGCAGGTCGCGGTCGGTGGCGGCGATGGCGGCCATGTCCTCGTCGGTCAGCTGGAAGTCGAAGACGTCCAGGTTCTGGCGGATGCGCGCCGGGGTGACGGACTTCGGGATGACGATGTTGCCGAGCTGGAGGTGCCAGCGCAGGACCACCTGGGCGGCGGACTTGCCGGTGCGGGCGGCGATCGCGGTGATCGCCGGGTCGTCCAGGACGGCGCCCTGGGCGAGCGGGCTCCACGCCTCGGTGGCGATGCCGTGCTCGGTATGGAAGGCGCGCAGCTCGGCCTGCTGGAGGCCGGGGTGCAGCTCGACCTGGTTCACGGCGGGCACCAACCGGCTTTCGTCCAGCAGGCGCTGAAGGTGGGCGGGCTGGAAGTTGGAGACGCCCGCGGCGCGGATGCGGCCCTCGGAGGCGAGGCGCTCGACGGCGCGCCAGGAGTCCAGGTAGAGGTCGCGGGCCGGGGTGGGCCAGTGGATCAGGTACAGGTCGAGGTACTCGAGGCCGAGCTTGGCGAGGCCGGCGTCGAAGGCGCGCAGGGTGGCGTCGTAGCCCTGGTCGGCGTTCCACAGCTTGGTGGTGACGAACAGGTCCTCGCGCGGCAGGCCGGAGGCGGCCAGGGCGCGGCCGACGCCGGTCTCGTTGCCGTAGATCGCGGCGGTGTCGATGCTGCGGTAGCCGGCCTCCAGGGCGGAGGTGACGGCGGCGGTGGTCTCGGCGTCGGGGACCTGGAAGACGCCGAAGCCGAGCTGGGGGATCTCGACGCCGTTGTTGAGCTTCACGGTGGGGACGGTGGGGTTGTTCATGGTGCGTGCTTCCATTCAGCGGGGGAGGTCGGTGAGGGTGTGGCGGACGGTCTGGGCGCTGATGAGTCCTCGGTGTGGTTCCCGGCGCTGTGGTCGAGGCCCCCGGTGCCCAGGCGTCGCCCGTGGTCGGTGAAGACCTCCTGGGGCGTGCGGGTCACCGGGCGAGTTCGGTCAGCGCGGCGGTGGCGAAGGAGTGGTCCTGCTCCGGGGCGCCGCCGCCGAGGCCGATGGCGCCGACGAGCTTGCCGTCGCGGTGGATCGGGACGCCACCGGCGATGAAGAGGAGCGGCCGGTCGAGCGCGGTGGCCAGGGTGTGGAACGGCCCGTCCGGCTTGACGAGGTCGACCAGGTCGGCGGTGGGGGCGCCCAGTTGGAGGGCGGTGTACGCCTTGCGGGTGCTGGTCTCCCCGGAGATCAGCACGGCGCTGTCGTCGCGGAGGAAGGCGAGCAGGTGACCGCCCGCGTCCAGGACGGTGACGCTGACCGCGACCCCGGCCGCCTGGGCGGCGCGGCGGGCGGCGGCGACGAGGGTCTCGGCGTCGGCGGTGGTCAGCGGGGTGAGGGTGGTGCTCATGGTGGCGCTACTCCTGGAAGGAACGGGGAGAGGGGAACTGGGGAGGGGGGAACTGGGGAGGGGAACGGTCAGTGGTGGACGGGGACGGGAGCGGCGGTGACGGCGCCCTCCCGTACGGGGGTGCGGCGCTCCAGGACGGCGGACCAGACGGCCAGCAGGAGCGCGGCTCCGGCGAGCAGCGCGCCGACCCAGTTCGGGGCGGTGTAGCCGAGGCCGGCCGCGATCACCTGGCCGCCGAGCCAGGCGGCGAGGGCGTTGCCGAGGTTGAAGGCGCCGATGTTGACGGCGGAGGCCAGGGTGGGCGCGCCGTGCGCCTGGTCGAGGACCCGCTTCTGCAGTGGCGGGACGGTGGCGAAGCCGAGCGCCCCGACGAGCAGGATGGAGACTGCGGCGAGGATCTTGTTGTGCGCGGTGAGGGTGAACAGGGCCAGCACGACGGCGAGTCCGCCGAGGGAGGCGTAGAGCATCGGCATCAGCTTGCGGTCGGCGAACCTGCCGCCGAGCAGGTTGCCGAGGAACATCCCGACACCGAACAGGACCAGCAGCCAGGTGACGGCGCCGTCCGAGTATCCGGCGACGTGGGTCATCATCGGCGCGATGTAGGTGATCGCCGCGAAGACACCGCCGAAGCCGAGGACGGTCATCGCCATGGCGAGCAGGACCTGCGGGTTTCGGAACGCCGTGAGCTCGCGGCGCAGGTGGGCGCCCTCGGGGCGGGGCAGGGCGGGGACGAGCTTGGCGATGCCGAGCAGGCCGACCACGCCGAGCGCGGCGACGCCGGCGAAGGTGACGCGCCAGCCGACGGCCTGGCCGATGAAGGTGCCCAGCGGCACGCCGACGATGTTGGCGACGGTGAGGCCGGTGAACATCGTGGCGATGGCGCCGGCCTTCCTGTCGGGGGCCACGAGGTCGGCGGCGACCACCGAGC
>NZ_JBHXTQ010000098.1:0-29782 GCF_042677305.1 Kitasatospora sp. NPDC127121
CCCCGGCCATCTCCTCAGGTGTCACACACCACCAACGACACAACCCACCAACAGACACGCCACTACCGCACAGACCTGACCAAGCCCTACTAGGGCCTGTCCACCCCGCCGCAGCCCCCGGGGTCAGGTGCGCAGGAGGATCGCGGTGACGGCGGCGGCCTGGGTGAGGGCGGCGGGGCGGTGGGCGGCGGGGAGGCCGATGGCGATGGGGACGGCCAGGCCGTCGAGGAGGGCGCGGATCTGGGTGGCCCGGTCGGCGGCGGGCCCGGGGGTGAAGTGGCCGGTGGCGGTGCCCTCCTCGATGAGGGCGACCAGGTCGGCCTGCCAGGGCGCTTCGATCTCCTGCTGCCCCTGGCGGATCTCGGCGCTGGCGGGGGAGCGTCCCCACACCTCGACCCACAGGATCCAGCGCGGATCGCCCGCCCCGTCGGGCAGGTAGAGGCGCAGGTAGGCGTCGAGCCGCTGCCAGGGGTCGCGCGAGCGGTCGGCGAGGGCGTCATGGCGCCGGGCGCCGAGCTGGTCCTCGCTCCAGCGGAGGGTTTCCAGCAGCAGCTGGTCCTTGCTGCCGAAGTAGTAGAGCAGGTGTCCGGCGCTCATCTGGAGCTGTTTGCCGAGCCCGGCCATGGTGAGTTTGGCGAGCCCGTGTTCGGCGATCGCGGCCCGGGCGGTGGCGAAGACCTCCTCGCGGGGGCGCGCCGGCCGGCGCGGGCGGGGGTCGGCCATGTGCGGTGCGCTCCCTCGGTGGTGCGGAGGTCGGAAGGCTGCCGGGGCGGGGGAGGTGCCCCCGCCCCGGCAGCCGGGTGGTGCCCAAGGCGGCCCAGGTGCCTCAAGTGGCCTGGGGTCAGGCGGACTTCGGCTGCTGCTGGGTGATGCAGTGAATTCCGCCGCCGTTGGCGAAGATCTCGCGGGCGTCGACGAGTTCGACGGTGCGGCCCGGGTAGGCGCGGCCGAGGACGGCGGCGGCCTCCTGGTCGCGCGGGTCGTCGAAGGCGCACAGGATCACGGCGCCGTTGGCCACGTAGTGGTTGATGTAGGAGTAGTCGACCGGTTCGCCGTCCTCGTCCAGCAGGACGGTGGGGGCGGCCAGTTCGATGACCTCCAGTGCCCGGCCCCGGGCGTCGGTGGCGGCGCGCAGGATGGCGACGAGCTCCTGGCAGACGGCGTGGTCCGGGTGGGCGGGGTCCGGCTGGACGTGGGCGACGACGACGCCGGGGCGCACGAAGGAGGCGACGATGTCGATGTGTCCGCGGGTGCCGAACTCGTCGTAGTCGCGGGTGAGTCCGCGCGGCAGCCAGATCGCCTTGGTGGTGCCGAGGAAGGCGTGCAGCTCGGCCTCGACCTCCTCCTTGGTCCAGTCCGCGTTGCGGCCCTCGCCGAGCTGGACGGTCTCGGTGACCAGGACGGTGCCCTCGCCGTCGACGTGGATGCCGCCGCCCTCGTTGATCAGCCGGGAGGCGAAGCGCTGGACGCCCGTCAGTTCGCTGATGTGCTCGGCGATGTGCTGGTCGTCGTCCCAGCGGGCCCAGGACTGGGCGCCCCAGCCGTTGAAGATCCAGTCGGTGGCGGCCAGCGAGCCCTTGTCGTCGATCAGGAAGGACGGGCCGATGTCGCGCATCCAGGCGTCGTCGAGCGGGCGCTCGACGATCTCGACCTGCTCGGAGACGTACCTGCGGGCGTCCGCGGTCTCGCCGGTGTTGACGACCAGGGTGACCGGCTCGTACCGGACGATGGTGTTGGCGACGGCGGCCCAGGCCTCGCGGCCCGCGTGCAGGTTCTCGGGGGTGTCGAAGGTGGGGTTGGCGGTGGGGAAGGCCATCCAGGTGCGGTCGTGCGGGTGCCACTCGGCGGGCATCCGGTAGCCGAGGGAGGCGGGCGTGGGGGTGGTCATCCGGGAGTCCTAGGGGGAGGCGTTCGGCGGAGGTGTCAGCGGAAGCGGAAGCGTCAGAGGAAGTAGAGGCGGCTGAGCGAGACGCTGTCCGCGGGTTCGGAGCGCAGCGGTTCGCCGTCCAGCGAGACGAGGCCGGTCTGGGTGACGTCGACGCGGCCGACCCGGGCGTTGCGGACCATGTCGCGGGGGCCGATGCCGCGGGTGTTGCGGACGCCGACGCGGCGGCGGCGGGTGGGCAGCCCGTCGGCGGGGCGGTCGAGGTAGGCGCCGTCGGCGGCGGCCTGGGCGACGAAGGCGACGGAGATGTCGGCGGCGGTGGCGCCGTGGGCGCCGAACTGCGGTCCGAGGACGAGGGGTTCGCAGGTGTCGGTGGAGGCGTTGGGGTCGCCGACCACGCCGTAGGCGGGGAAGCCGGCCTTCAGGACCAGTTGGGGCTTGGCGCCGAAGTGGTCGGGGCGCCACAGGACGATGTCGGCGAGTTTGCCGACCTCGATGGAGCCGACCTCGTGGGAGAGGCCGTGGGCGATGGCGGGGTTGATGGTGAGCTTGGCGATGTAGCGCAGCACGCGCTCGTTGTCGTCGCCGCTCTCGGTGGTGCCGTAGCCGCCGTCGAGGGGGCCGAGTTCGGCCTTCATCTTGCCGGCCATGGCGAAGGTGCGGCGGACGGTCTCGCCGGCGCGGCCCATGCCCTGGGCGTCGGAGGAGGTGATGCCGATGACGCCGAGGTCGTGCAGGACGTCCTCGGCGCCCATGGTGCCGGCGCGGATGCGGTCGCGGGCCATGGCGGCGTCGCCGGGCAGGTCGGTCTTGAGGTCGTGGGCGGAGACGATCATGCCGAAGTGCTCGCCGAGCGCGTCGCGGCCGAAGGGCAGGGTGGGGTTGGTGGAGGAGCCGATGACGTTGGGCACGCCCGCCATCTTCAGCACGTTGGGGACGTGTCCGCCGCCGCAGCCCTCGATGTGGAAGGCGTGGATCGTCCGCCCCTCCAGCACCTTCAGGGTGTCCTCCACCGACAGGCACTCGTTCAGGCCGTCGGTGTGCAGGGCGACCTGGACGTCGTACTCCTCGGCGACGCGCAGCGCGGTGTCCAGGGCGCGGGTGTGGGCGCCCATGTCCTCGTGGACCTTGAAGCCGGAGGCGCCGCCCTCGGCCAGGGCCTCGACGAGCGGGGCCGCGTCGGAGGACGAACCGCGGCCCAGGAAGCCGATGTTGACGGGCCAGGCGTCGAAGGCGTTGAAAGCGTGGCGCAGGGCCCAGGGGGAGTTGACGCCGACGCCCCAGACCGGGCCGAACTCCTGGCCGATGATCGTGGTGACGCCGGAGGCCAGCGAGGCCTCCATGATCCGCGGCGAGAGCAGGTGGACGTGGGTGTCGATGGAGCCGGCGGTGGCGATCATGCCCTCGCCGGAGACGATGGTGGTGCCGGTGCCGACGACGACGTCCACGCCGTCGAGGGTGTCGGGGTTGCCGGCGCGGCCGATCGAGGCGATCCGGCCGTCGATCAGGCCGATCGAGGTCTTGCGGATGCCCTGGATGGCGTCGATCACCAGGACGTTGCTGATCACCACGTCGCAGGTGTCGCGGACGGCGGCGGCCTTGAGGTGCAGTCCGTCGCGGGCGGTCTTGCCGAAGCCGGCCAGGAACTCCTCGCCGGGGGCCTGCGAGTCGGACTCGACGCGGACGATCAGGCCGGAGTCGCCGAGCCGGATCCGGTCGCCGGCCCGGGGGCCGTGCACCGAGATGTAGTCGTGGGGGGTGATGGACGTCATGACGGCACCTCCGCGTCGTCGAAGGTGGTCAGGTAGCCGGTCGCGCGGGCCTTGGCCAGGGCGGCCTCCTTCGCGCCGGGCGCGTCCAGCGGGCCGTCGACCAGGCCGGCGAAGCCGATCGCGACGCGCTGGCCGCCGATCGGCACCAGGCCGACCTCGACGGTGGCGCCCGGGTCGAAGCGCACCGAGGAGCCGGCCGGGACGGCCAGGTGGGTGCCGTAGGCGGCGGCGCGGTCGAAGGCGAGGCGCGGGTTGGCCTCGAAGAAGTGGAAGTGCGAGGTGACCGAGATCGGCACCTGGGAGGTGTTGTGGACGGGCAGCAGCACCGTCTCCTCGACCGGGTCGTAGCCGGTGCCGGCGCCGATCAGTGCGCCGCCGGGGGCTTCGTCGCCGAGCGAGCCGGCGCCCCGGAACGGGTCGTTGACGACGGCCAGGCGGGTGCCGTCGTCGAAGACGGCCTCGACCTGGATGACGGTGACGACGTCCGGTACGCCGGGCAGCACGTCGTCGGCGGTGAGCACGCTGCGGCCGGCCTCGATGGCCTCGGCCAGGCGCCGGCCGTCGCGGGCGGCCTCGCAGACGGTGTCCGCGATCAGGGCGGTGGCCTCGGGGATGTTGAGGCGTACGCCCCGGGCGCGGCGGGCGCGGGCCAGTTCGGCTGCTGTGAAGATCAGCAGCCGGTCCCGCTCGGTGGGGGTCAGTCGCACGGTTCCTCGCTCGCGGTCGCCGGGGGAGGGGGGTCGGCTTTCGGGGGCGATGTTAGAACGTCGTTCAAACATCTCGGGCCATTGAACCCGGACCGGGCCGCCGTGTCCAGCGTTGCCGGTCCGCAGGGGTTCGGCTCGCCGGGCCCGCGGCGGGGGTGAAGGCCTGCGGGGAAGGCCCGCCGGGCACGCGGAGCGGGGCGGGGCCGGCCGGGGCCCGGCGCATGGCGGGGTGCGACGGGGAGCGGGAGGGCGGCGCGGGCCGGCGCCCGGGCGCCGGGTGTGCGCGGGATCGGGCGGGGGCGGGCTCGAAAACAGGCTCTGCGCTTCGCAAACCTGTCCGGCGCGGGCAGTTGGATCACGTGAACCTCCCCGTGCCCCTTTCACCCCACGTGATCGGACGCACACTGTTGCAAACGCCGTCAACTGGGCATGAGGATGAGTGGTCAGAACGTAGGGGCCACCCGGCCGGCGGGGGATCCGGAGGCGGGGGCCCGGATTCGAGGGCGGGGGCATGTGTTGATGGACGGTCAGTCGCGATTCCCGCGGCAGCGGACGAGTTCGGGTGACGCCTACCGGTCCGGGCCCGCCCCGGGCGCAGCCGGCGGCACCGGGACGACCCTGCCGGGCACCTCGGCCCCCGGCTGCGCCCTGCACCGCCGGCTGCACCTGACGCTCGACCCGGCCGACCTGGTCGCGGTCGGCTCGGTCCGCCGGCGGCTGCGGACGGCGCTCAGCCACTGGGGGGTGCCGGAGCTGTCGGACACCGCCGAACTGCTCTCCTCCGAGCTGGTGACCAACGCGCTGCTGCACACCGGCAAGGGCGCGGTGTTCGACGCGGTGCTCGGGTCGGACCACCGGCTGCGGATCGAGGTGCAGGACGGCACGACCCGGCTGCCCGGCCGGCGCCGCGATCCGGACGCCGAGTACGCGACCTCGGGGCGCGGCCTGCTGCTGGTGGAGTCGCTCGCGGACGCGTGGGGCGTGCAACTGCGGGGTGACGGAAAGGTCACCTGGTTCGAGCTCGCCCTGCCCTGAGCCCGGTCGCTCCCGGGGCACGGGGCACGGGCTCGGGGCGCGGGCACAGGGCGCACGGGGCGCTCGGGGGCGCGGGGCGGGCGGGGCGCGCGGCCCGTCGCACCGTTCGCCGTCGATTCATTCGCCTTCGAAGCATGCCCAGAACAGAAGGCGGAACGGAAGATTTCCGGCCCGTTGCCATTGCCGCTCGGCCCAACATTGGACAGGATGGTGGGAATGTGTGTCCACGTGCGGGAAGCAGCGGGGAGACCGAACCTCGACCGACCCCGCCCGTCGACACCGTCCGATCCAGCACCACCCATCACACCGCCACGCGGCCCGGCCGGACGGTCGGCGCGGTCCGCCACGGCAGCGGCAGGAGCAGCATGCCCACTGAGCCCGAGTCGCCGGGGCCGGCGCTTCCACCCGGTGCGCCCACCGTCGAACCGCAGCAGGCAGCCTCCGCCCGCACCACCGGTCCGAACCCCGCCGGTCCCGCTCCCGTGACGGTTGACCAGCCCCCCGCCGGCCCCGCCGCGACCGGGCCGGGCCGGGCGAAGCCGCCCGCGCAGGCGGTGCGCCGGCCCGTGCCGCGCCCGGCGCCCGCGCTCGCCGCCGGACGGCTGGCGACGGTACTCCCCGGCAGCCTGCCGCCCGCCTCCGCGGACACCATGCCGGACTGGCTGGAGCCCGCGATGGCCGCCAACGGCATCGGCTCCTTCGACTGGGACATCCGCCGCGACGTCCTGGAGGGCGACCACCGGGCCTGCGCGATCATCGGCCTGGACGGCATGGACCAGGGCCGCTTCGACCGCACCGCCGGTTCCTTCCTGGCCCTGCTGCACCCCGAGGACGCGCCGGTGGTGCGCCGCCGGGTAGAGCGCGCGGTGGCCGAACTGGGCCAGTGCGGCGCCTACTACCGCACCGTCGGGCCCAACGGCACCATGCGCGCGGTGCGCTTCCGCGGCCGGGTGCTCGCGGACGCCTTCGGCCGGGCCTCGCGGATGGTGGGCTTCGTCTGGGACGCCACCGTCGAACTGCACAAGCGCGACCGCGCCGACCGGATGGCCCTGCTGCGCGAGGAGCGCTCCCGGTTCATCAAGGAGGCGGCCCGCGCCCTCTCCGAAGCCGTCACCGTCCGCGACGTGGCCCGGGTGTTCACCGGGCTGCCGCTGCCCGGCCTGCCGCCGGACGGCCTGGTGCTGGCCTCCTTCGAGGCCGGCCGGGCGCAGGTGCTCGGCGCCTCCGGCTACCGGACCGAGGCGCTGGCGGTCTGGGACCGCACGGTGCTGCCGGCCGGGCACCCGGCCGCCGAGGCGGTGCGCCACCGGGCGCCGGTGTTCATCCCGACCCGCGAGGAGTTCCGCGCGTCCTACCCCGACGTCTGGGAGCCGACCAGCCGTACCGGGCGTGGCTCCTGGGCGTTCCTGCCGCTGGTGGCCAGCGGGCGGGCGATCGGCGTCTGCGTGGTCAGCTTCGACGACGAGCGCGAGCTGGACGCCGACGAGCGCACCCTGCTGTCGACCCTGGGCGGGCTGGTCGCCCAGTCCCTGGCCCGGGCCCGGCTGCACGACGCCGAGCACGAGCTGGCGGCCGGCCTCCAGCGGGTGATGCTGCCGCGCACCGTGCCGTCGGTGCCGGGGGTGACGACCGCCGTGCGCTACCTGGCGGCCGGCTCCGGCCTGCAGATCGGCGGCGACTGGTACGACGTGGTGCCGCTGCCGGGCGGGCACGTCGGCCTGGTGATCGGGGACGTCCAGGGCCACGACGTGCACGCCGCCGGGATCATGGGCCAGTTGCGGATCGCGCTGCGCGCCTACGCGGCCGAGGGGCACCCGCCGGCCGCGGTGATGGCCCGCGCCTCCCGCTTCCTCGCCGACCTGGACACCGACCACTTCGCGACCTGCGCCTACGCCGAGGTCAACGTGGACTACGGCGTGGTCTACGCCGTCCGGGCCGGCCACCTCGACCCGGTGGTGCGCCGGGCGGACGGCACCGCCGCCGTGGTGCCGGTGGCCGGCGGGCTGCCGCTGGGCATCGACCCGGACCAGGAGTACCGGGTCACCCGGTTCAGCCTGGACCCGGGCGAGACGGTGCTGCTCTGTACCGACGGCCTGGTCGAGGCGCGCGGCATGGACCTGGACGAGGGCATCGCCCGGCTCACCCGGGCGCTCGCCCGCCCGCTGCCGCGCGCCGAGGAGGCGGCCCGCGACCCGCTGGAGGACCTGGCCGACCGGATCGCCTCCCAGGCCGCCGACTCCAGCGAGCGCGAGGACGACATAGCGCTGCTGCTCCTGCGCTGGGACGGTCCGGCCGGCGGCCTGGCCGCCCAGCAGCTGCGCCGCCGGATCGGCCAGGCCGACCTGGCGCGGATCTCCGAGGTCCGGGCGGAGCTGCGCGACGCGCTGCGCCGCTGGGGCGTCGCCGAGTTCATCGACACCGCCGAACTGCTCTCCTCCGAACTGGTCACCAACGCCATCCGGCACACCGACCGGGACGCCATGTTCACCGCCCGGCTCTACCGGGAGCCGGCCTCGGACGGCGGCCGGGCCCGGCTGCGGGTCGAGGTGGAGGACGAGTCGGACCTGTGGCCGACCCGCCGGACCCCGGGGGAGCAGGCCTCCTCCGGGCGCGGGCTGATGCTCGTCGAGGCGCTGGCGGACGCCTGGGGCGTGGAGCCGCGCGGGTCCGGCAAGCGGATGTGGTTCGAGCTCAGCGGCACGCCCGCGGCCTAGATCCGGCTACCCGAACTGCTGCTCCAGGTCCTTCAGTTTGCGCTCCAGCGAGTCCAGCCGCGGCAGCGTCACGGTGTCCTCGTCGATGGTCAGGTCGATGGTGCGCCGCTCCGGGCGGGCGGGCAGGCCCGGCTGGGCCACCGTGCCCTCGGCGGGCACCACCGCGCCCTCGGCGGCCTCGACCTCGCGCGGCCCGGCGGGCCGCTCCGCCGCGGGCCCGCCGGCTATGGCGGGTTCCGAGCCGGACTCCAACTGCCGTGCGGCGCCGCCGCGTCCGCGCCAGGCGCTGTTGCTGCGGCTGATCGCCCGGATCTCCGCCCGCTCGCGGCGGCCGGCGAGCCTGCGGCGCTCCCGCTCCACGGCCCTCTCCCGCTTGTCCTCGCGGACCTCGTCCACCGCCTCGTCGAGGCTGCGGACGCCTTCCAGGAGCATCAGCGACCAGGCCGCGTAGGTCTCGCGGGGGGCGCGCAGCCAGCGCACGATGCGGATCTGCGGCAGCGGGCGGGGGACGAGCCCCTGCTCGCGCAGCGCGGCCCGGCGGGTCTGCTTGAGCGCCCGGTCGAACAGGATGGCCGCCGAGAGGGACATGCCGGAGAAGAACTGCGGGGCGCCTGCGTGGCCGAAGCCGCGCGGGGCGTGCACCCAGTTGAACCAGGCCGAGGCGCCGGCGAACAGCCAGACCAGCAGCCGGGAGCCGAGCGCGGCGTCGCCGTGGCTGGCCTCGCGCACGGCGAGCACCGAGCAGAACATCGCGGCGCCGTCGAGGCCGAACGGGACGAGGTACTCCCAGCCGCCGGACAGTCCGAGGTTCTGCACCCCGAAGCCGACCAGCCCGTGGAAGGACAGCGCGGCGGCGACACCCGCGCAGCAGAACAGCAGCGTGTACGAGGCGCCGCCGTACAGGGATTCCTTGCGGCGGCGCCGTTCCTCGGAACGCTCCCAGGAATCCGGCCCTCCGGCGGCGGCGGATCCCCGGCTCCGGACCAGGGCCACCAGGAGCGCGCTGACCAGCAGCCCCGCACCTCCGGTGACGGCCCAGCCAAGCGGTATGTCGGACAATTTCATCGCCGGAACCAGCCTCGCTTTCCTGCGTCGCGTTCCTGCGTCGTGATGGCGGGGACCATCATGGCGGATGCTCGGCGGGGGAATGGCCGATTCGGTGCCAATGCGCTGAGTAGAGGGATTTCTGACCCCGCGACAATCGCATTTTCTTATGCATTTGAAGCGGGCTATTCCCGGAATTCCGGGCTTTCCGGATCCGGCTTCGCACGTATTTTCGTCAACCCCGCATGACGCGGGGGCAGCCGCCGCAGATGTCCTCCGGTTGGGCGGTATACACGAGGCAGCAGCTGGCCCGGGCCCGGTCGGTGCCCGAAGCATCCCCGCACCCGGGCGCCGGTGCGGCGAAACCGGCACCCGGGGTGAAGGGGGACGGGGCCGGAGTGGGGCCGCCGGTCACGCCGGGCGCGCACGCCGGTGCCGCCGTCGCGCCGCCCGCCTGCGGGGGCTCCAGCAGCGCGGACAGCTCGGCGCGCGCCCGCTCCTGCTCCCCGAGCAGCCCGCCGGCGTACCAGAGCCCCTCCACCGCCGCGTCCGTGGCCATCGCCCACAACACCCGCGGCCCGCGCCGCACCTCGGGCCGGAAGGCGGCCAGCACCGGTTCCAGGAACCCGCCCAGCGCGCACCGCAGTTCGGCGGCCAACGCGTTCCCGTCCGGCACCGTACGGGCCTGCGGCACGCCGGCCGCCGGGTCGTCCGGCAGGCAGGCGAACGCCGCCGGGCGGACCGTCAGCTCCACCCGGTCGGTGCCGCGGCGCACCGAGACGTCCTCCGGGACGAGCAGCGGGACCCGGCGCTCCAGGAACCACGGCAGCGTGAACAGCAGCGAGAGCGGCCACACGACGCGGTGCAGGCCGAAGCCGGCCGCCACGTCCGGGCGCAGCGGCCGCCCGTAGCGGGCGAGGCCCTGCCGGGCGTCGTGGGCGATCAGCTCGCGGACCGCCTCGGGCCGGGTGGTCAGGTCGGCGGCGGGGATCCAGCCGTCGCCGCGGCGGGGCGGGGCGCAGCGCACCCGCAGGACGGGGGCGAGCGCGGTGAGCCGGTGGTACGAGGTCGCGCCGGGGGTGGTGGCGGCCGGCGCGGGGGTGAGGGCGTGCGCCTCGGTGGTGCGGGGGGCGCACGGCGTGGGGCCGGGCCGGGTGCTGCTCGCGGTCATGGGCGGGCCCCATCGGGTCGACCGGGGACCGCCCATGGACCGCCCGGCGGTGCCCGGTCGGGGTGGTGGCCCGCCCGGGCACCGCCGGACCGGGGCATGGCGGTGCCCGGGGAACGGCAAGGCGAACCCGGCCGGGGTACTGCTCACCCCGGCCAGGTTAGGCTCACCTTAGCTGATTGTCCCCCAGGTCTCGCGGGTGATGCGCCCGTCCGGGGGAGGCCCCGGCGTGTGGGCCCCGTCCGGGGGGAGCCCCGGCGTGCGGGTGGTGCCCAACTGGCGCGCGAGCCAGACCGGTACGCCGCCCAGGGCGTGGACGAGCCGGGCCGCCTCGGCGCGCAACCGGGCGGCCTCGGCCGGTTCGGACACCTCGGCGAGCGCCGCGAGCGCCGGCGCCACCCCCACCGTGAAGCCGAGTTGCTCGCGCAGCCGTAGCGAGGCGTCGAAGCCCTCGCGGGCGTGGTCGCGGTCCCCGCGGGCCAGGGCCAGCGCCGCCAGGTGGCGCCAGGTGTACGAGCGCAGCAGTTCGTCCCCGCGTTCGCCCGCGCCGTCGTGCGCCCGGCGGTAGGCGATCCAGGCGGCGCCGCGGTCGCGCAGCAGGTTCTCGGCGACCAGTCCGCGCCGGAAGTCCAGCAGCGGGCGGCCCGGCGCGTCCGGCGGCAGCAGTGCCGAGGTGCGTCCGAGCGCGGCCTGCGCCTCGTCCAGTCGGTCCCGGGGGCCGAGCACGCTGGCCACGTACGCCAGGAAGCCGCGGGCGCAGGCTGCGGCCGCGCGCTGCTCGGTGCTGGCCACCACGGCCTCCGCGAGGCGCAGCGCCTGTTCCGCCTGGGTCCACTGTGCGGCGGTGAACAGGCACTGCTCGATGAGGAGTTCGGCCCGTGCCAGGGCCGCTGTCGGGTCCTGTTCGGCGGCCGGGCGCAGCAGTTCGGCCGCCTCCTGCCAGCACCCCCGGGACCTCAGTCGCCACACGGTGTCGCCCGGCTCCTCCGCTGCCGCCCGCCCCCGCCCGTTCGGGCCGTTCGGGCCCCATCCGTGCTCTGACAACGCCACCTCCTTGTGTGCGCCATCCAGCGGGGCGCGGCCCTGCCCGGCGTCGCCGCCGTCGACTGTCGGCGGCACGGCGACGGCAGCGCAAGGGCCCGCGCTGTGGCGGCAATTCAACACGGGGGTGAGCTTGTGCACCAGATCACGAGCGGAGGTTCTTGCATTCGCGGGGAAAATGATCTAGGCCCTGTCCGGCCTGATCCGCGGGGCGCGCCCTGGCGGATGCGCCCCGGTGGCCTCCGGTCGGTCAGGACGTCCAGCCGGTTTCCATCAGGGCCTCGGCGGCGCCGTTGGCAGGCTGCGGCACCCCCGCCAGGTCCAGGCTGAACAGGGCGACCAGCAGTTGTTCGCCGCGCACGGTGGCCTGGTGGGAGTAGCCGGCCAGGGTGAACATGGCGGCGGCCATCTCCTCGGCGTGCAGGGTCTGCAGCCACAGGCACTCGACCGACTTCACGTCGGCCGGCTCGGTCCAGGTGTCCACCTGGGCGACCATCCGGCTGCCCAGCAGGGTCACTCCGTCGCGCTCCTGGGCCTCGGTCAGCTCCAGGTCGTCGAAGCCGAGCCACTCCAGGTAGCGGGCGGCGGTGAAGACCGCGTCCTGCGAGGTGCGCACCGGGTGCGGGCGGAACGGCGCGCGGTGGCGGAACGGCTTGGGCTGGCCGCCGGAGCCGCCGGGCGGGGCGGGCACCGGGGTGCTCATCGGGTGGGCCGGGTACGGGCGGGAGGCCTGCGGGCCGGGGGTGGCGAGCGGGCCGGCCGTGCCGCCGCCGAGCCGGGTGGTGCGGTCCACCGGCAGCCGGACGGTGGCGCCGCAGTTGCAGGTGAACTCGGGCTGCGGCCACTGGTCGGAGCGGCCGCAGTGCGGGCAGCGCATGCTCAGCCAGGAGTCCTCCCAGGAGCGGAACCGCACCTGCACCGGCACCCCGCCGCGCAGCAGCGGCACCTTCAGCGAGGCGCCGCACGGACAGGGCAGCGACGGCGGCTCGTAGAGGTGCTCGCGGCGGCAGGCGGGGCAGCGGATCGCCCGGGCGCCACCGCCCGCCCCGTGCCCTGGCCTCGCGGGGTCGTGTCCGGTGAAGTCGTCGGGCAGTCCGGCCATCGCGGGCTCCGTCCGTTCGAGTCGGGTGGTGGAACGGTTTCCATGCTCCCCGAAACGGTGGGTCCTTGGCGCGGAATGGGGCAATCCTCAGGGTCGGATCAGGGGTGTGCGCCCGGTCGGTGCCCGCCACGGGTGCTTCGGGCACCCGGGCCGGCGGGGTGCGGTCAGCCGGCGGACCAGCGGGCCAGGTCGGCGGGGGTGTCCAGGTCGTCCGGGACGGCGACGTCGGCGCACTCGACCAGCGTGACCGCGTCCGGGTGCGCGGCCAGCAGGGTGCGGGCCCCGGCGTCGCCGCAGGCGCCCGCGGCCGCCTGCGCGAAGTACCGGGCGCCGATCAGCACCGGGTGCCCGCGCCGCCCTGCGTAGGCCGCCGCGGCCAGTTCCGCGCCGGCCCGGTGCGCGGCCAGCAGCCGGGCCACCGCGGCCGCGGTGACGCCCGGGGTGTCCACCAGCATCACCAGCACCGCCGACACCTCCGGCGCCAGCGCGGCCAGCCCGACGCGCAGCGAGGAGCCCATGCCGCCCGCCCAGTCCGGGTTGGCCACCAGCCGGCAGCCCGGCAGGTGCGCCGTGGAGCGGACGCGTTCGCCGGCCGCGCCCAGCACCACCGTGACGTCCGCGCAGCCGCCCGCCCGCACCACCGCCACCGCGTGCTCGACCAGCGGGCGGCCCGCGTACCGGATCAGGGCCTTGGGCCGCCCGCCGAGGCGTCGCCCGCCCCCGGCGGCGAGCACCAGTGCGGCGACGGGCCCGGTTCGGTCTTCGGTGGTCTGCATGGGCCCAGCCTGCCCGCCGGGGCCGCCGCCGCGCAGCCGTACGAACCCACAGTTGTACGAATGCACAAGGGGGACCCGCAGGTGGTGGCCGCCCCCCGGCGGTTCGGCCGCTGGTCCTGCGGCCCGCCGGCCCCTGTACTGGGTCGATGAACACCGCACCGCGCCCGCTGCTGGACCGTTTCGGCCGGGTCCACACCGACCTGAGGGTCTCGCTGACCGACCGCTGCAACCTGCGCTGCACCTACTGCATGCCGGCCGAGGGCCTGGACTGGCTGCCGAGGGCGCAGGCGCTGGGCGACGACGAGGTGGTGCGGCTGGTGCGGATCGCGGTCGGGCGGCTGGGGATCGCCTCGGTGCGGCTGACCGGCGGGGAGCCGCTGCTGCGGCGGGGCCTGCCGGAGCTGGTGGGGCGGATCGCCGCGCTGGGGCCGGAGGTGTCGTTGACGACGAACGGGATCGGGCTGGCCCGCACGGCGGTGGCGCTGCGGGCGGCGGGGCTGGAGCGGGTGAACGTCAGTCTGGACACGCTGCGCCCGGAGCGGTTCGCGCGGATCACGCGGCGGGACCGGATCGCGGACGTGTTCGCGGGCCTGGCGGCGGCGCGGGCGGCGGGGCTGGGGCCGGTGAAGGTGAACGCGGTGCCGGTGCGCGGGGTGAACGAGGACGAGATCTCGGAGCTGGCGGCCTTCGCGGTGGAGCACGGGTACCGGATGCGGTTCATCGAGTCGATGCCGTTGGACGCGCAGGGCGCCTGGGACCGTTCGGCGATGGTCACCGCCGCGGAGGTCCTGGAGCGGCTCGGGGAGCGCTTCGACCTGCTGCCCGTGGGCCGGCGGGGCAACGCCCCGGCGGAGGAGTGGCGGGTCGCGGGCACGGACGCCGTCATCGGGGTGATCGCCTCCGTGACCCGCCCGTTCTGCGGGGGCTGCGACCGGGTGCGGCTCACCGCCGACGGCCAGTTGCGCAACTGCCTGTTCGCGACGGCGGAGTCCGATCTGCGTGCGCTGCTGCGCGGCGGCGCGGACGACGACCGGATCGAGGCGGCCTGGCGGGCCTCGGTGGCCGGGAAGGGGCCCGGACACGCCGTCAACTCCGACGACTTCGTCCGGCCCGACCGCCCGATGTCCGCCATCGGCGGCTGACGCCCGGGGTGTGAGCTTCGACATGGTGGGCGGGGTTCGCGTGGCGCCGCCTTGACCTGCTCTCGGGGTGGCTGATCTGCTGGTTCGCCGTCAACCCGCCCCAGATCCCGGGAGTTATCCGTGCCCGCCCGCCGCACCGCCCTGTCCGCCGCCACCGTGTTCCTGATATGCGCGCTCGCGCTGGCCGGCTGGCTGCTGGGCGGCCGTGACCACAAGAGCGGCGACTCCGCCGCGCCCGCCGGGGGCCTGGGCACCAGCCCGCTGCAGAACCCGGACGGCACCAAGCCCGGCCTGGCCCCGCTGACCACGCCGGAGGAGCAGAAGGCGGGCCGCGACGTGATAGCCAAGGTCGTCACCGCCGCCGCCGGCCCCAAGGACGGCTACGACCGCAACGAGTTCGGCCCCGCCTGGACGGACAACGTCGACGGCGTCCCGCTCGGCCACAACAACTGCGACACCCGCAACGACCTGCTCGCCCGCGACGGCACCGCCGTCGAGCGCAAGGACGGCTCGAACTGCGTCGTCACCGCGATGACCATCTACGACCCGTACACCGGCAAGAACGTCCAGTGGACCAAGCAGCAGGCCACGAAGATCCAGATCGACCACGTGATGCCGCTGTCCTACGACTGGCAGCTGGGCGCCGCCAAGTGGGACAAGGCCAAGCGCGTCCAGATCGCCAACGACCCGCTCAACCTGATCCCCGCCGACGGCTCGCAGAACGCCTCCAAGGGCGACTCCGGCCCGGCCACCTGGCTCCCCGCCAACACCGCCGTCCGCTGCTCGTACGCCGTCCGCTTCGCCCAGGTCTCCCTGAAGTACCAGCTCCCCGTCACCGTGGCCGACAAGCAGGCCATGCTGCAGCAGTGCGGAGGCTGAGGAATCGTTACGGCAGATGCTGGTGTGACGGGAGCGGGCGCCGGGTGGTATTCGTGGGCGGTGCACTCGTCGAACCCCCGCCGCCCGCTCCGCGCCCTGCTCACCGTCGCCCTCCTCGTGCTCGCCGCGGGCTGCACCGGGCCCTCGGACCCGGGCGCCCGCCGGCCCGGCACCGCGGCCGCGGCCCGGCCCCAGGACCTGGTGCCCGGCACGGCCGCCCCCGCGCTCGCGGCCCTGTACCTCCAGCCGCTGGACTGGAAGGACTGCCCGGACCGGCCTGAGCGCCCGGCCGGGGAGCCGGTCGCGCAGTGCACCGGACTCAAGGTCCCGCTGGACTACGCCGATCCGGGCGGCGAGACGATCGACGTCGCCGTCTCCCGGATCCGCGCCACCGAGGCCGACCGGCGGATCGGCGCACTGGTGCTCAACCCCGGCGGGCCGGGCAACTCCGGCGTGGACCGGGTGGTCTGGGGCTGGGAGGACTACCGCGGCACCCTCTCCGACCACTTCGACCTGGTCGGCTTCGACCCGCGCGGCGCCGGCCGCACCACCCCCGTGCACTGCCTCGACGACCGCACCCGGGACGAGTGGACCAGCACCGACGACCCCGGCTACGACCGCGGCCGGGTGCTCGCCGACGCCTGCCAGGCCCGGTACGCCACGCTGCTGCCCCACCTCTCCACCCGCGACACCGCCCGCGACCTCGACGTGCTGCGCGGCGCCCTGGGCGAACGGCGGCTCGACTTCCTCGGCAGCTCCTACGGCACCTACCTGGGCGCCCTCTACGCCGAGGAGTTCCCCGCCCGCACCGGCCGCCTCGCCCTGGACGGCGCCTTCGAACGCAGCCTCGACCCGGTCCGGCTGAACGTCGAGGCCGCCGCCGCCACCGAGACCGCGCTGCGGGACTTCGCCGCCGACTGCGCGGGCCGCGACGACTGCCCCCTCGGCCGCGACCGCGCCGCCGCCCCGCAGCGGCTCGCCGACTTCCTGGACGGCCTGCGCGCACACCCGCTGCCCGCCGCCGACGGCCGCCGCCTCACCGCCACCCTGGCCTGGAACGGCACCCTCGACACCCTCTACGACGGCCACCGCTCCTGGGAGCGGCTGCGCCAGGCCCTCGACCCGGCGATCACCCGCGGCGACGCCGCCGAACTGCTCGCCCTCGCCGACGGCGCCAACGGCCGCGGCGAGGACGGCGGCTACTCCACCGCGGCGGACGCCTTCGCCGCCATCAGCTGCGCGGACGCCCTGATGGCCCCCACCGCCGGGGACCTGCGCACCGACCGCACCGAACTCGCCGCCCGCGCCCCGCTGATGAGCCGGCACGACACCTCGGCGGCGCTGTTCGCCCCGGACTGCCGCTCCTGGCCGTACCGCACCGCCGAACGGCCCGCCCCGATCCGGGCCGAGGGCAGCGCCCCGATCCTGGTGATCGGCTCCACCGCCGACCCGGTCACGCCGTACCCGTGGGCGCAGCGGATGGCCTCCAACCTCGCCGACGCCGTCCTGCTCACCCGGGACGGCGACGGGCACACCGGCTACGACAAGAGCGGGTGCGTGCGGGACGCGGTGGCCGCGTTCCTGGTGGACGGCACGCTGCCCGCCGCCGGGACGCACTGCCCGTCCGCCTGACGGGGGCTGCCGGGGCCGACGGGGGCTTTCCAGGGGGCAACGCGAGGGGGCGCACCGCCGGCTGCGGTGCGCCCCCTGGGGTGGGACGGTCAGGAGGTCGGACGGTCAGGAGGTCGGGGCCGTCAGGTCGTAGAAGGTGGTGGAGCCGACCGTCTTCGCGGTGAAGTGGCTCGTCACCCAGCTCTCGATCTGGGAGGTCTCCGACTCCTTCTCCCCGGAGCCGCCCTGTCCGCTCTCGGCCCCGCCGAAGCCGCGGTGGGAGCCGCCGGCGATGAACCAGTGCACCTTGCCCTCCTGGACGTACTTCTGGAAGCCGGCCAGGCTGAGCGAGGGGTCGGTGCCGTTGAAGCCGCCGAGGGCCATCACCGGCTCTCCGGTGGCGAGTTGGTAGCTGGCGGCGTTCTGTGAGCCGCTGGTGGCGGCCGCCCAGGTGTACTGGCCGGCGCTCTCCTTGAGCAGGGCGGAGGCCTCCTCGCTCACCTTGGTGCCGCCGAGCAGGCCTCCCATGCCGCCCGTGGCGCCCATGCCGCCGGGGCCGAAGGCGCCGGGGTCCTCGCCGCTGCCGGGGTTGCCGGGGTTGCCCGGGTTGCCGGTGCCCGGGTTGGCGCCCGTGCCGCGCTCGCGGTGACCGTTGCCGCCGCCCGGGCCCTTGCCCGAACCGCTGCCCGGCCAGCCGCCGTTGCCGCCGTTGAACCCGTTGCCGCCGCCCTGGCCGCCCGGCCAGCCGCCGTGCTGCCCGCCGCCGCCGGGGAAGCCGGGTGCGCCGCCGTTCTGCCCGCCGCCGTTCTGGCCGGGCTGGAACGTCCGCCCGTTGCCCGCGAAGCCCTGCCCGCCGTGCCGGCCGCCGCCGCCCGGACCGGAGGCGCCCTGGACGGCCGGCCCGGCCGTCACGATGGAGCCGCTGTGCGCCGTGCCGACGGTGTCCACCGCGTACGCGGCGGGCCCGCCGAGCGCCGCCGCCAGGCCGACCAGGCCGGCGACCGAGGCGATCCGGGCGCCGAGCCGCCCGTCGGCCCGCCCGGCCAGCTGTCCGGCGACCAGCGCGGCCGCCGCCACCAGCCCGCCGACCAGCACCGCCCAGCGCAGCCAGGGCACGAACTCCGAGCTCCGCCCGAGCAGGACGAACGCCCACACCGCCGTCACCGCGAGGGTGCCGGCCAGCACCAGCGCCCACGGAAGCCGGTGCCGGGCCCGCCACAGGCCGTCCACGCCCATGCCGACCAGCGCCGCGACGGCCGGGGCGAGCGCCACCGTGTAGTACTGGTGGAAGATCCCGGACATGAAGCTGAACACCAGCGCGGTGGACAGCATCGCGCCGCCCCAGACCAGGAACGCCGCGCGGGCGGTGTCGGTGCGGGCGTAGCGGCGGGTCGCCCACAGGGCGGCGACCAGCAGGATCAGCGCGGCCGGCAGCAGCCAGGCGATCTGCCCGCCGATGTCGCTCCCGAACAGCCGGGTGAGGCCGGTCTGGCCCCAGCCGCGGCCGCCGCGCATCGCCCCGGCCGGCAGGTCGAGCCCGGCCGGGAGCCGCCCGCCGCCGCCGACGCTGCCGGTCTCGTCGCCGTTGATCCGGCCGAGGCCGTTGTAGCCGAAGGTGAGGGAGAGGAAGCTGTCGTCCTGCGAGCCGCCGACGTACGGGCGGGCCGAGGCCGGCAGCAGTTCGACCACCGCGACCCACCAGCCGCCCGCGACCACCATGGCCGCGCCCGCGAGCAGCAGCTGCCGCACCCGCCGCCACAGGCCGGTGGGCGCGACGACCAGGTAGACCAGCGCGAAGGCGGGCAGCACGAGGAAGGCCTGCAGGGTCTTGGTGAGGAAGGCCAGGCCGAACATCGCCCCGGTGAACACCAGCCACCGGGTGCCCGCCGCCTCGATGGCCCGCACCAGCCCGTACGCGGCCAGGGTGAGCAGCAGGGCCAGCAGCGCGTCGGGGTTGTTGAAGCGGAACATCAGCGCCGCGACCGGGGTGAGCGCCAGGGCGGCCCCGGCGAGCAGGCCGCCGAGCGGGGAGAAGCGCCGGCGCACCGTCGCGTACACGACGCCGACGGTGGCGGCGCCCATCAGGGCCTGCGGGGCGAGCACGGACCAGGAGGACAGGCCGAAGACCCGCACCGAGAGGGCCATCGGCCACAGCGACATGGGGGGCTTGTCGACGGTGATGAAGTTCCCGGCGTCGGAGGAGCCGAAGAAGAAGGCCTTCCAGCTCTGGCTGCCGGCCTGGACGGCGGCCGAGTAGAAGGCGTTGGCCCAGCCGGAGGCGCTCAGGCCCCAGAGGTAGAGGACGACGGTCGCGGCCAGCAGTGCCAGCAGGGCCGGGCGCACCCAGCGCGGGTCGTCCGCGCGGCCGCGCCAGGCGCGGGCGGGGAGGGTGCGCAGCCGGCCGGACCAGGAGGCGGGGCCCTTGGGGCCGGCGGGCGGCAGGGGCTGCTCGGGGAAGAGCGGCGCCGGGTCCGGCCGGGCTGGGTCCGGCTGCGGCACCTCCGGCGGCGGGAAGTCCGCGGCCTCGGGCCACGGTTCGCCGGCCGGAGTGGAGTAGCTGGTCGTGGTCATGCGCCATACCGTGCGTGGTGCGGCTGAGAGGAGCGTGAGACGACGCTGTGAGACGGGTGTGATCTGCGGGGCCGATCGGGTGATCGGGTGATCGGGTGGGCCGCCGGAGGATCGGTCAGGCGGCCTTCGGCGTGGTCAGGCGGCCTTCGGCGTGGTCAGGCGGCCTTCGGCATGGTGAGGTGCTGGCCGAGCCACTCCAGGGCCGGGGGGATCTCCCGGGTCCAGGTGTGGAAGTTGTGGCCGCCGGTGTCCAGGGTGATGGTGGACACCTTGGTGGGGGCCTTGAAGGCGCCGACCATGGCCTGGGTGTCGGCGTAGTTGTTCTCGTCGTAGCTGGTGGTGAGCAGCAGGGAGACGGGGGCGGCCGGCTGGTTCTTCAGCCGCCACAGCAGGTCGTTCTGCTGCTTCAGCTGGTCGTTGCCGCCGAAGAGGTCGCCGGTGGTCTCGTCGTGCGCCGCGCTGTAGTAGCCGGAGAGCGCGACCGCCGCGCGGTAGGCGTCGGGCTTGCGCATCGCGAACTTGAGCGCGCAGTAGCCGCCGGTCGAGTTGCCGATGACGGCGCGGCTCGCCGGGTCGGTGCCGAGCCGGTAGGTGGTGGCGAGCGCCTTGGGCAGGTCGGTGGTGAAGAAGGTCTCCGCCTGGGGGCCGCCCGGCACGTCGACGCACTCGGTGTCCCGGTTGCCGACGACTGTGGGGCGCATCATCACCAGGACGGTCGGCGGTAGTTTCTTCTGCTCGATCGCGGTGAGGGTGGAGGCCGGGTACTGCATCAGCGAGATCAGCTTCTCCGGGGTGCCCGGGTAGCCGGTGAGCACCAGGGCCATCGGGAACCGCTGCTGCGCGTAGTCCGGCTGGAAGTACTGCGGGGGGAGGTAGACGAACGCCTCGGTGCTCAGGCCGGTCGAGGCTCCTTTGACGGCGACCTGCTGGATCAGCCCGGAGCGCTCCCGGTCCGAGCCCTGGGCCGAGTAGAACTTCTGCTCGCCGGTGACGGCCACGGAGGCGTTCGGCGTGTGGTCGACGACCGTGCCCGGCTTGCCGTCGGTGCCGAGCAGGTCGCTCCAGGAGCTGTAGAAGCCGAAGTAGCCGTTGGCGATCAGGCCCATGGCGACCAGCACGGCGATCTGGGTGGCGAGGAAGGCGCCGATCCGGCCCGTCCAGGACTTCCAGCCCTTCCCGCCGAAGCGCGGCCAGAGCCACATGGTGGCGCCGAAGACGAGGATCGCGACGACCGAGGCGACGATCTGGAGGGGGAGTCCGGTGAGGCTGAGCACGCCCCGATCGTAGTTGACCTCGATCAGCGCCCCCGGGCGCCCCCTGCACGCCCTCCGCACGCCCTCGGAATCCGGTTGACCGTGCGGGGCGGGGCCGCCAGCATGGCGGCGGACACGTGCACGCTGTGTGCGCGGGGCGTCACCGGGGCGGGATTCATGAAGTCCATCACCAAGGCCGGTCTGGCCGTCGGCACCGTACTGCTGCTCGCGGCCTGCTCCAGCGGTACCAGGGGGAGCGGGGGCGGCGGGGGGAGCGCCGCGGGCGGGCCGTCCACCGGCGCGGCCCCGGCCCTGCCCGCGCCGACGCGGACGCCGACTCCCACCCCGACGCCGCCGCCGTACGGCCCGGTGCTCGGCACGACCATCGACCCGGTGAACACCGCGCTCGGCCAGGTGGCCGGGGCCAAGACCCTGGGCGACCTCGACGGCGTGCTCGGCGGCATCGCCACCAGCGCGCGGACGGCCGGGCGGAGCCTGGGCCTGGCGGACGAGCCGGCCGCGGTCACGACGGCGCAGACCGAGCTGGTGAGGGCGCTGACCTCGCTGGCCACCGACGCGACGAAGGTCCGCGGCGACATCAAGAGCAGGGGCGTCTGCGCGGTGGGCTCCGCGCAGGCCGAACTGGGCGCCTCGGAGGGCCTGGCGGCGGTGTCGGCGGCCCTGGCCAAGATGGCGGCGGCCGGCTACCCGACGACCTTCGCCGTCCCGCAGACCCCCAAGCAGCAGTCCCGTTCGCTGGACAACGGCACCCTGGTGCGCGAGGGGCGGCTGCGCGGCGAGGGCGTGTTCAAGGTCGACAACGGCGGCAGGGGGGACGCGGTCGTCTCGCTCGCGCTGAACGGCAAGTCGGTGCACTCGGTGTACGTGGCCAAGGGGCAGAAGGCCAGCATCGAGGGCGTCGAGGACGGCACGTACGAGGTGTACTTCGCGGGCGGGGTGGACTGGGACTCCGACACGAAGGCGTTCACGCAGAGCTGCCGGTTCACCAAGTTCCAGGACACGCTGGCGTTCGAGACCGGGCGCACCGCGACGTCCTGGTCGATCACCCTCCAGCCGACGGTCGGCGGCAACGCCAAGACCGACGAGGTGGACGAGAACTCCTTCCCGCAGCCGTAGTCCCCGCGAGCGGGCGAGCGGACGGGTGGGCGGGCGGACATGACGCCCCGACGGGCGGGCACGGCCGGTGCCGTGGGGTGCCATCGCGCCCGCCCTTAACGGGCATACCGGGGCGGATGGTTGCCGCCCCGGGCCGCAACGGACGATTGCCGTCGGCGAGTTCGGCCAATACGGTTGACCACTTGAAGTGACCATGGCACTTTCGTGCGGCGCGGGCCTCGGCGACCAGTCGTACACCCCGCGATCCCCCACAAGGAGAGCCATGTTCAAGAGACTTGCCGCGATGGCCGGCGTCGGCGCCGTCGTCGCGGGCGGGCTGACCCTCGCCGCCGCCCCCGCGCACGCCGTCCAGGCCAGCGACCTGACCTCCACCATCGCGCTGAGCAACTGCTCGGCCTCGCTGGTGCGTTACCCCACCTCGGTGGCCGGCGACCGGGCCCTGATGCTCACCAACGGCCACTGCCTGCCGACCATGCCCACGGCCGGCCAGGTCATCCAGAACGCGAGCGCGAGCCGCAGCGGTACCCTGCTCGACGGCGCCGGCAACAGCCTCGGCACCGTCCAGGCCGACAAGGTCGTCTACGCGACCATGACCGGCACCGACGTCGCGCTCTACCAACTCACCGACACCTACGGCTCGATCAGCTCCAAGTACGGCGCGACCGCGCTGACCGTCAACGACACGCACCCGACCGACGGCGCCGCGATGTACATACCCTCCTCGTACTGGAAGCAGGTGTGGAACTGCTCCGTCAACGGGTTCGTGCCCACCCTGCGCGAGGACCAGTGGACCTGGCACGACTCGCTGCGCTACAGCTCCGGCTGCAACACCACGCACGGCACCTCCGGTTCGCCGATCATCGACTCCGCCAGCGGGCGGATCATCGGCATCAACAACACCGGCAACGACAACGGTGAGATGTGCACCCTGGACAACCCGTGCGAGGTCGCTGCCGACGGCACCACCACGGCCACCAAGGGCCAGAGCTACGGTGAGGAGACCTACTGGTTCACCACCTGCCTCGGCAACGGCCGGGTCATCGACCTCAACGTGGCCGGCTGCCTGCTCACCAAGCCGGCCGGCAGCGGCGCGGTCTCCGTCAGCAGCCCCGGTGACCAGTCCACGGCGGTCGGCGGTGCGGTGAACCTCCAGATCAACGCTTCCGGTGGTACCGCGCCGCTGTCGTACAGCGCCACGGGCCTGCCGGCCGGGCTGGCGATCAACGCCTCGACCGGCGCGATCACCGGTACCGCCACCACGGCGGGCTCGTCGAGCGTGACGGTGACGGTGAAGGACTCGGCGGGCAAGTCCGGTACGGCGAGTTTCACGTGGACGGTGACCGGTGGCGGTGGCGGTACCTGCACGCCGGCGCAGCTGCTGGGCAACGCGGGCTTCGAGACGGGCTCGGCGGCGCCGTGGACGACCAGCTCCGGCGTGGTGGACAACAGCTCCTCGCAGGCGGCGCACGGTGGTTCGTGGAAGGCGTGGCTGAACGGCTACGGCTCCTCGCACACCGACACGCTGGCGCAGACGGTGACGATCCCGGCGGGCTGCAAGGCGACGCTGAGCTTCTGGCTGCACATCGACACCGCTGAGTCGGGCAGCACCGCGTACGACAAGCTGGCCGTGTCGGTGAACGGGACCACGCTGAAGACGTACTCCAACGTGGACGCGGCGGCGGGCTACCAGCAGCGGACCTTCGACCTCTCGTCCTACGCGGGCCAGAGCGTCACCCTGAAGTTCACCGGCACCGAGGACGCCTCGCTGCAGACGAGCTTCGTGATCGACGACACCTCCATCCAGACCAGCTGACGCATCCGTCCGGACCAGCCGACGCAGCACCAGCACACCGTCCGGCCCCGGGGCTTCCACACCCCGGGGCCGGACCGTGCGGGGCCCCGGGGGTGACGGGGTGGCGCGCCCCCCACGCGCGCGCCGCCCCGCCACCCCCGGAGGCCGCCCGGTTTCACGCCCGGCGGGCGGCGGTGATCTGGGCGGGGACGGCGCCGAGCCACCAGGTGGGGTTGGCGGTGCCGTCGGTGGTGCGGCCGTCGTGGTGCACGTAGTGCCGCACGTCGCGCCCGGCCTCGGCGAACTCGCCGTTCAGGGCGCGCTCGATCCACTCCGCGCCGAAGCGGAAGATCTCGGCGGCGACCCCGCCCAGCGGGTGGAACTCGTTCTCGTAGACGCGCAGTTCCTTGGGCGCGCGGATGCGCTCGTAGTTGGCCAGGGCCTGCTCCAGCCGGGTCAGTTCGTCGAACTCGCCGATGCCGTACAGGACCGGGCAGTCGATCTCCTGGACGAGGTCGCCGAGCGGCATCCGGGCGACCAGTTCGCGGTCGAAGGCCTCCTCGTCGGTGTAGCCGGCCATGTACATGTAGTTGTTCTTGAAGGTCGGCTGGGCCTGCTCGAAGATCGTCTGGAAGTCGCCGGTGACCGCCTCGAAGGCGGCCAGCGCGGCGAGCCGGCGGTCGGCGGCGGCGGCGCGCGAGCCCCAGTAGCCGCTCATCGAGATGCCGAACATGCCGATCCGCTGCGGGTCGACCTCCGGGAGCGAGGCCAGGTGGTCGAGGTAACGGCTGATCGCCCGCTCGTAGTTGGTGAGGTCGACGGTGAGCCCGCCCGCCCGGGTCTCGCCCTGGCCGGGGCCCTCGATGGACAGGGCGACGATGCCGCGGGAGGTGTAGTACCGCTCGGCGGCGTAGATGTAGTCCTCCTTGATCATGTCCATCCCCGGGCCGAGGATCACCGCGGGGGCGTTGCGCACCTCGCCGGCCGGCAGGTGCAGCAGGCCGTAGATCCGGCCGCCCTCGAAGTCCAGCTCCACCCGGCGGACCCGGTCGTCGCGCAGCGCGCCGAGGCGCTCCACGCAGTGGTTGGCGTGCTCGCGGAAGGCGAGCTTGCGCGGGTCGGTGGCGTCGAAGACGGAGTACTGGGCGCGGCCCCACATCACCGCGGCGCGCACGTACAGGTCGGCGGCGGTCTGGGCGAAGCCGCCCCGCTCGTGGTGGGCGGCGCGCTCCTCGGCCTGCCCGGCCACGGTGGCCCAGGCCTTGGGGAGCATCGCCCCGCTCTGCACCAGCGCGAAGACCTTGTCGAAGTCGGCGTGGTCGTGGCCGAGCTGCTCCAGGGTGCCCTTGGCCTGGGGGTGCAGGGCGTCGAAGCCGCCCTGGGCGAGGGCGATGTCCAGGGCCCAGCTCTGTCCGGTCGAACGAACGGTCATGACGGGTGTCCTCCGTGTCGATAGGGGGCTCGGTGGCGGTGCCGCCGAGTCGCTAAGTACTTATCTATTAAGTACTTAGGATATTCTGTTGTCAACCCGCCCATCGATCGAGCCACGGAGGCCGCCCCCATGTCGCAGCCCCAACCCACCCCCGCCCGCGAGCAGGCCCTCGACCAGCTCGCCCGCGCCGCCTACAGCCTCAGCGCCGCCGACTCCCGCCTGCGCGGACGCGCCACCCGCACCCCCGGCGCGCTCTCCCTCACCCATGCCCGGGCCCTGCGCGTCCTGGCCGAGACGGGCCCGCTGTCGATCGGCCAGCTCGCCGCCGCCACCGAGACCACCAGCGCCGCCACCACCCAGCTGGTCAACAACCTCGCCACCGCCGGCTACGTCACCCGGGAACGCCCCCCGGGTGACAAGCGGTCCGTCCTGGTCGCCCTCACCGACGCGGGCCGCCGCCGCCACGACGAACGCCAGACCACCCTGGCGCAGGCACTCGACACCGCCCTCGCCCACCACGACGCCCCCGCCCTGGACGCCGCGACCGACGTGCTCCGGCAGCTGGCCGCCATCTACGACCGCCTCTGACCGGGGCCGTCGCGGGGCCGTCGCGGGGCCGTTACGGGGTCAGGGCGGCGGTGATGGCGGCCTCGGCGTGCAGGCGGGTGGTGGGGAAGGTGGGGACGGGGCTGTCCTCGGGGCGGACGAGCAGTTCGATCTCGGTGCAGCCGAGGACGATCCCCTGGGCGCCGGCGGCCACCAGCTCGTCGATCACCCGGCGGTACGCCGCGCGGGACTCCTCGCGGACCAGGCCGAGGCACAGCTCCTGGTAGATCACCTGGTGGACCAGGGCGCGGCTGTCGGGGCCGGGGACGAGGACGTCGAGGCCGTGGGCGGCCAACCGGCCGCGGTAGAAGTCCTGTTCCATCGTGAAGGCCGTTCCGAGCAGCCCGATCCGGTGCAGTCCGGCGGCCCGGACGGCGTCCGCGGTGGCGTCGGCGAGGTGCAGCAGCGGGACGGGGGTCGCGGCCGTGACCTGGTCGGCGACCTTGTGCATGGTGTTGGTGCAGATCAGCAGCAGTTCGGCGCCGGCGGCCTCCAGGGACCGCGCCGCGCCGGCCAGGAGCTCGCCGGCCTCGGTCCAGCGGCCGTCGGCCTGGAGGCGTTCGATGGCGGCGAAGTCGACCGAGTACAGCACGAGCGGGGCGGAGTGCAGGCCGCCGAGACGGTCGCGGGTGAGTTCGTTGAGGAGGCGGTAGTACTCGGCGGTGGATTCCCAGCTCATGCCGCCGATCAGGCCGAGGGTCTTCATGCCGCCATTTATAAAGCAATGCAGGAATTGAAAGCAAAGGTATAAGGATTACTTGGAATCGCCCTGCGGAATCCAGCGCGGCACGCGGTGCTGCCATTCCCGGGCGAACACCACCGAGCCGGCCTCCAGCGCGCGCAGCTGCACGATGCTGAGGAAGTGCCCGGCGTCGCAGCGCAGTTGGGTGCGGGTCTGGACGGTGACGTCCCAGCCGATGTCGGGGCGTTCGAGGCGCACGGTGTGGTCGGTGCGGGCCTGGGCGCTGAGCGGGGCGCCGGTGAGCACCCGGTAGGCGGTGACGGTGTGCTCGTCGCGGACCAGGCCGTCGGGGTGGGTGCGGCTGCCGTCGGTGGCGGGGGAGAGTTCGGCACGCCATTCCCGGCGGCCGATGTCGTGCACGGTGACGTGCTCGGGCCGGGCGGTCAGCGGCTCCGTGCGGTGGATGTCGAGCGGCTCGGGCAGGGCGGGGGCCTCGAAGGCGACGGGGGCGGCGCCCATGTCGGCGGCGAGGTGGCGGGTGGGCAGGGTGAGGGCGGAGCGGGACGGGTCGAGCGCGTAGCCGGCGTCGTCCGGGGTGGGCCACACCCACGGCCAGTAGACCGAGGAGAGGGCGAGCCGCAGCCGGTGCCCGGCCGGGACGGCGCCGGCGCAGGCGGCGAGCTCGACGTCCGCGTCGGGGCCGGCGGCGACCAGGACGCCCCGGGTGAGCAGCGTGGAGGTGCCGTCCGGGCCGACGGCGCAGAGCCGGGCGGTGATCTGGGCGGGCGGGCCGCCCTCGCGCAGGCGCAGCCGTACGGTCGGGGTGCCGAGCAGTTCGACCGGGTCGGGCAGCGGCTGGGAGTCGAAGCAGACCGAGCGGCCGTCCTCCTCGCGCTGGTCGGGCGGCTGGTCGGCGGGGCGGCCGAGCGGGACGTAGGCGCCGGCGTTGAGGCCGGTGTGCTGCGGGGAGCGGACGCGGACGTGGCGGTCGTCGGAGGCGGTGCCGGCGGTGCGCAGCGGGCCGTCGAGGCCGTAGTGGATCTCCCGGACGTCGGGGGAGGGCCAGGTCTCCTCGCCGGTCCAGCGGGTGCCGATCCAGCTGCGCAGGGCGGGCTCCGCGAGGGCGCCGGTGTCGAGGTCGCGCAGCCAGTGGTCCCACCAGCGCAGGGTCTCGGGGAGGGTGTCCTCGGGCAGGCCGTGCGGCCAGGGGCCGAGCAGGGCGCGGGCGGTGGGGGAGGTGGCGAGCAGCCGCAGCACGAAGGAGCAGGAGGGGTCGCCCCAGCCGGCGACGGCGAAGGTGGGGGCGGGGACGGGGACGGTGGTCTCGCCGGCGGCGAGCCAGGCGTCGACGGGCGGGTCCAGGGATTCGAGGCGGGCCAGCCAGTCGGCGCGCCAGGCGTCGCCGACGTGCCGGGGGTCGGGCGGGAGGGCGGCGTCGGAGACCAGGGTGGTGAGCCGGGTGTGCAGGTCGGCGGCGAGCAGGGCGCCGCCGAGGCGGTGGCCGCCTTCGGGGCAGACGGTGACCACGGCGCCGACGGTGTCGGGGGCGCGGGCCGCGAGCAGCAGGGCGGTGGTGCCGGCGGCGCCGACGCCGAGCAGGCCGACCCGGCCGCTGCACCAGGGACGGCGGGCGAGCCAGTCGAGGACGGCGGCGCCGTCGTCGAGTTCCTGGTCGCCGCCGGGTTCGCCGGGCAGGCCGTCGGAGTTGCCGTGGCCGCGGGTGTCGACCCGGAGGGCGCCGTAGCCGTGGCCGGCGTACCAGGGGTGGCGGCGGGCGTCCTCGGCGGCGGTGCGGTCGGTGAGCCGGCCGGCGGAGTACTCCAGCAGGGCGGGGACGGGTTCGTCGCTGACCGGGCGCCACAGCCGGGCGGCCAGCCGGGTGCCGTCGGGCAGCGGGATGCGGACGTCCTCGCGGGTGGTGCGGAAGGGGTAGGACGGCATGGCCGCTCCCATCGGATCCCGGGCCGGTGAGCGCCGGCGGGCCCGCGGCGCGTACGGGGAGCGCGCTGCGGGCGTCGGCATCTCGACCCTAGGGGAGGAATCGTCCGATTTCCTGACGAAGGCTGCGCGGTGGTCGCGGCCCGCCGGTCGGGGCGGCCGGTCGGGGCGGCGGGGTGGAGCCCGGCGCGAGCGGGCGTGTGCCTGCTGCCGCACGCCCCTCGTCCGCGCCCGCATGCCCCCGTTCGCCGTCGTCCGGCATTTGCACATGACTTGCAACTACTTCCCCGAGGGGGGAAAGATGGCCCAGCTTCGCCCGGACCACCCGAAAGGACCACAGGATGTCCAGCCCCGCCGCAGGTGCCTCGCCCGTCAGATGGCGTGACCGGCTCACCCGGGAGGAGTGGATGCGCCTGGCCGGGATGGGCGGTTTCATCCTCGTGCTGCACGTCGTCGGCTGGTTCACCCTGCTCGCGCTGGTCGCGCCCGAGCACTACAACGTCGGCGGGCAGGTGTTCGGCGCGGGCATGGGCCTGACCGCCTACACCCTCGGGATGCGGCACGCCTTCGACGCGGACCACATCGCGGCGATCGACAACACCACCCGCAAGCTGATGGGCCAGGGCAAGCGGCCCCTGTCGGTCGGCTTCTGGTTCTCGCTCGGGCACTCCTCGATCGTCTTCGGCCTCTGCGCGCTGCTCGCCTTCGGCATCCGCTCGCTCGCCGACCAGGTGGAGGCGGACGACTCGACCCTGCACACGATGACCGGCCTGATCGGCACCACCGTCTCCGGGACGTTCCTGCTGCTCCTCGGCCTGATCAACCTGGGCGCCTTCAACGGCATCCTCAAGGTGTTCCGCCGGATGCGCGTGGGCGAGTACGACGAGGCCGAGCTGGAGCGCCAGTTGGAGCGGCGCGGGCTGATGAACCGCATCCTCGGCCGGGTGACCAGGGCCGTCACCAAGCCCTGGCACATGTACCCGGTGGGCCTGCTGTTCGGCCTCGGCTTCGACACCGCCACCGAGGTGTCGCTGCTGGTGCTGGCCGGCGGGGCGGCCGCGTTCTCGCTGCCCTGGTACGCGCTGCTCACGCTGCCGATCCTGTTCGCGGCCGGGATGAGCCTGCTGGACACCATCGACGGCTCGTTCATGAACTTCGCCTACGAGTGGGCCTTCTCCAAGCCGGTCCGCAAGATCTACTACAACCTGACCGTCACCGGCCTGTCGGTGCTGGTCGCGCTGGTGATCGGCCTGGTCGAGCTGATCGGCCTGCTCGGCGAGAAGCTGGACATCACCAGCGGCCCGATCGCCTGGATCGGCGGGCTGGACCTCAACTTCGTCGGCTACGCGATCGTCGGCCTGTTCGTGCTGACCTGGGTCGCGGCGATCGCCTACTGGAAGTTCGGCAAGGTCGAGGAGAAGTGGTCGGCCGGCCTGGCCGCCGCGGCCGCCAAGTCGGAGTAGCGCAAACCCCGAGGGGGGTGGTGACCGGAATC
>NZ_JBHXTQ010000099.1:0-29018 GCF_042677305.1 Kitasatospora sp. NPDC127121
GTGCGGGGGCCCCCGCGACCCCCTCCCCCCGGGGGCGGCCCCGGCCGTTTTCCGCTCGACAGCGCCGCTCCGGCCGTGCCTATGGTGCCCGGCATGACGACCGACCCGTTACCGCGCCAACTCGCCCGCACCCGGCACTTCACCCTGGGCGCCCCCACCCACCAGGGCCTCACCGCCGACGGCACCGCCGTCCTGTTCCTGCGCAGCCGCGGCGGCACCGACCCGCTGGCCTGCCTCTGGACGCTCGACACCGTCACCGGCCGGGAACGGCTGATCGCCGACCCGGCCGCGTTGGGCGCCGGCCCCTCCACCGACGGCATCACCGGTTACAGCACCGGCGCCACCGGCCGGCTCGCCGCCTTCGCGCTCGACGGCGCCCTCTGGCTCGCCGACACCGCCGACGGCACCGTCCGCGCCGTCCCCACCGCCACCGGCGTCCACGACCCACGGCTCGACCCGACCGGCCGCCGGATCGCCTACACCGGCGACGGCGCTCTGCGCGTGGTCACCGTCAACGGCACGAACGGCACGAACAGCACGGACAACGGGGGCACCGCGGACGACCGGGCGCTCGCCGAGCCCGAGGCCGGGGACGTCGCGTACGGCGTCGCCGAGTACGTCGCCGCCGCGGAGATGTACCGCACCCGCGGCCACTGGTGGTCCCCCGACGGCACCACGCTGCTCGTCACCCTCGTCGACGAACGCCCCGTCCACCGCGTGCACCTCGCCGACCCGACCGACCCGCAGCACCCACCGCGCGTGATCCGCTACCCGCTGGCCGGCACCGCCAACGCGGAGGTCTCGCTCCTGCTGCTCGGCCTCGACGGCACCCGCACCGAGGTCCGCTGGGACCGCGCCGCCTTCGAGTACCTCACCGCCGCCGGCTGGGACGCCCACGGCCCGTACGCCGCCGTGCAGAGCCGCGACCAGCGCACCGTCCGCACCCTGGCGATCGGGCCCGACGGCGCCACCCGGGTGCTCGCCGAACGCCGCGACGAGCACTGGGTCGAACTCCTCCCCGGCCTGCCCGCGCGCACCGCCGGCGGCGCCCTGGTCGACACCGCCGACCTCGGCGACACCCGGCACCTCACCGTCGACGGCGAGCCCGTCACCCCGCCCGGACTACAGCTGTGGGAGGTGCTCGGCACGGACGGCGAACAGGTCCTGTTCACCGCCCTGGAGGACCCCACCGAGACCCACCTCTGGCACTACGAACCGGGCCGCGGCATCCGGCGGCTGAGCAGCGGCCCCGGCGTCCACACTGGCGCCCGGCGCGGCGGCACCCTCGTCCTCACCACCCGCTCCGAGGGCTTCCCGGGCGGCCGCACCACCGTCCACCGCGACGACCGGACGGCGCACCCGATGGCCTCGTACGCGCAGCCGCCCGTCCTCGCCGCACGCCCCGAACTGCTCCGCCTCGGCCCCCGCGAGCTGCGCGCCGCGCTCTTCCTGCCCACCGGCCACCGCCCCGGCGGCGCCCCGCTGCCCGTCCTGCTCGACCCGTACGGCGGGCCCGGGATGCACAAGGTCACCAGCGGCGGCGCGTGGTGGGGCCGGGTCTCCCAGTGGTTCGCCGACCAGGGCTTCGCGGTGCTGGTCGTCGACGGCCGTGGCACCCCCGGGCGCGGACCGCGCTGGGACAAGACGATCTACGGCGACAAGGCCGGCCCCGCCCTGGCGGACCAGGTCGAGGGCCTGCACGAGGCCGCCCGGCTGCGGCCCGGACTGCTCGACCTCGACCGGGTCGGCATCCGCGGCTGGTCCTACGGCGGCTACCTCGCCGCCCTCGCCGTCCTGCGCCGCCCGGACGTCTTCCACGCCGCCTCCGCCGGGGCCGCCCCCACCGACTGGCGGCTCTACGACACCCACTGGCAGGAGCGCTTCCTCGGCCACCCCGACGAGCACCCGGGACACTACGACGACGGCTCCCTGATCGCCGTGGCCCCGGAGCTGCGCCGCCCGCTCCTGCTGATCCAGGGCCTCGCCGACGACAACGTCTTCCCCGCGCACACCCTGCGGCTCTCCCACGCCCTGCTCACCGCCGGGCGCCCGCACGAGGTCCTGCCGCTGCGCGCCACCGGCCACCGGCCGACCGACGAGGCCGTGGTGGAGCACCTGCTCCGGCACGAACTGGACTTCCTGCGGCGGTCCTTGGACGTGGGCTGAGCGGCGCCCGCGCCACCGAACACCGCAGCCTGGTCACTGGCGCGTAGAAAGCACCTGAACGCGCAGGAGGTCGGCCGGGCCGACTTCCTGCGCCAGGTAACCGGGCCGGTCGGTCTGTGGTCAGGGCTGCCGCAGCGGGCACGGTGCGCCGCAAACCGGACGCGCGTTCCCTGCACACGTGCAACCGCGAGACGCTCGCCCTGGGGGGACGCCGCTGGCGAATGATTGACCAACAGCGTCCCGTTTGGAGCGACTCCCAACTCCGCTGAGCATCGTTACCGTTGTCCCATGACGGATCTGCGCCGGGCACCGGTGGACGAGGTGCTGGTACGTGTCGAGACGGCCTTGGGCACGCAACTCGACAGGGCGACAGTGGTCCGCAAACGCCGATCCGTGGGAGCCGGCACGGCGCGTGGCACGTGGGTACGCATCGAGCGGCGAGGGCTCGATCGAATCGGTGCCCAGGGCTGGGACGGCACCCCCTCCGCTGAGGCCCTGCGAGGGATTGCGAAGCCCGCGTGGCTGGCCGGCATCGCCTGGCGGGATGAGGTCGAGCCAGTGATGTGGCGGGCCGATGAAGCCGAACTACTGCCATCCGCCCCAGCGGGGTCCGCAGTTGTGACCGAGGGTCCCGACCTGCCGCCCAGCTGGTGGCCGGAGCTGAACGCCTCTCTCGATGCGCTCGCGGGGCAGCGAACGAATCGGATCGCCACGCCGGACACGGAGACGATCACCCAGGAGCTGGTGACTCGGACGATCCGTCAGGTGTTCCCGGGCATCGACGCCACGGTGAGCGAGTGGTGTCCGGCGCATGCGGATCTGAACTGGGCGAACGTGACGGCGCCCGAGTTCTGCGTCTTCGACTGGGAAGACTGGGGTATGGCCCCGCGTGGCCTGGACGCTGCCACGCTGTGGGCGGCGTCGCTTGCCGTTCCTGCGCTGGCTGATCGTGTCCGTGTCGAGCGGAGCGGCGACTTCGCGAGCCGGGACGGCAAGCTGATGACCTTGTTCGTCGCGGCGAAGATCCTCGGACCGTACGCGCATCCCGAGGACCCTCGCCTTCGGGGCGCCCGCGTGTTGGCGGAGCAGGTGGTGAAGGAGCTTCAAGCGGACTGACGCTGAGCGGGCGCCCGCGAGGCCCTCGCCCGGGTGGGCGAGGGCCTTCGCGCGGTTCAGTGCTGGTCGTCGCGGTCGTCGGGGTGGGGCATCTTGAGGGTGGCGAGGACGCCGAGGGCGACGGTGGTGATGGCGAGGGCGAGGAGGGCGAGGAGGATCGCGCCGACGAAGAACTTCACTGGTGCCGCTCCTCGTCGTCATCGTCCAGGTCGCGGAGCAGGCGGAGGAGGTTGAGCAGAGTGCTGACCGGCGCGTTCCCGAAGTCGATCAGGATGCGTCCGTCGATGGTGGTCCCGCCCGTCGAGGCGGACCCCCAGAGGAGCCCGTGCGGCAGGCCGCGCCTGTGCAACTCCCCTAGGAGGGACATGATTTGGGGCTTGGTGTGGTCGCGCATCCGGGGGTCCTCCGGCACGATGGGGTCGCGGGTCACGCGCGGGAGTCCAGCTCGTACCAGATGGTTTTGCCGCGCTTCTGCGGGTCGACGCCCCAGCGGTGGGTGAGGCCGTCCACGAGCTGGAGGCCCCGACCGGTCTCGGCGAGGTCGGCGGGCTGCGCGGCTGCGGGAGGGCGTCGCTCTCGTCGGAGACGGTGACACGGAGGGTGCGGTCGAGGATGGAGAACCAGACGACGGGCGCGGGGGTGTCGCCGTGCCGCCAGGCGTTGACGATGAGCTCGCAGAGGGCGAGTTCGGCGTTGAAGACGGCGTCGGCGTCCCAGCCGCTGCGGGTCATGGCGTCCCGCAGGGCCTGGCGGGAGAGGGTGAGCGAGGGGGTGTTACGGGTGCACACGGGAACCTCCGGGAGGCTGCGGTGTGGGAGTAAGGGGAGACGACGGATACGTCGCCGTGAGCCAGGCCAGGATGGGGCCGGCTGCTCTGCGGCGCGCGGGCAGAAGGCGCCTACTGCCCTGAACACAGCCATTACTGACGATCCGTCGGATCGAGCTGAGAATGACGATAGCGCATCGACTCTTTAATTAAAGTCGAATGGGAGGAGGTTCCTCCTCGCGGGCGACAAGCGCCGCCGAGCCCGGATGGATCCACCGGCGACCGGCGCGGCACACTGGCCTCTGCACCAGCTGAGAGGACGCCATGGCCCTTCGAGTCCCCACCCTCCGTCAGCGACGCCTCGGCGCCGAACTGCGGAGGATGAGAGAGCAAGCCGGCTTCGGCGGCAGCCACCTTGCCCGTCTGCTTGGGGTGACTGCTGCCTTGGTGAGTCAGATGGAGAACGGGAAGTCGGCCGTCAGCGAGGAACGTCTACGTGAGATCGCGGCGGTCTGCGCGTGCGCCAACGAGCCCCTGATCGCCTCACTCGCTGACATGACCCGGGAGCGAGAGACTGGCTGGTGGGAGGAGTACAGCCCGAGGCTGACGACCGACCTGCTCGATGTGGCGGCGATCGAGGCCCACGCCTGCCGGATCTCCACCTACTCGATCACCTTCCTACCCGGGCTGCTCCAGACCCCGGCCTACGCCGCTTCGGTCTTCGCTCGCGCGATCCCGCCACTGCCGCAGCCCGATGTCGACCTCCGCTTGGCCTTCCGCTTGCGGAGGCAGCAGGTCGCACGGGACGGCGTCACGCCCTACACCGCGTTCATCCACGAAGCCGCACTCCGCATGCAGTTCAGCGGACCGGCGGCGCTCGCCGAGCAACTCGGCGCCCTCATCGAGCATTCCGAGAGCCCCGGCATCTCGGTCCGAGTCGTGCCGTTTAAGATCGAATCGCTGCCTGGCCCCAGCGAGAACTTCGTCCATATCGCGGGCCCGGTGCCTGAGCTGGACACCGTGCAGATCGACATCAGCTTCGGGTGTCCGCTCTTCGACGCACCCTCGGACCTGGCAAGTTACCGCGAGATCCTCGACAGGATGGCGTCTGTGGCTCTCTCCGAAGATGACTCGCGAGACTTCATCCGATCCATCAAGAAGGAGATAGAGGGCAATCATGAGTAGCCCTGCATGGCAGAAGTCCAGCTATTCCGGCTCCAGCAACGCATGCGTTGAGGTGCGGGCCGCTGATGGGGTGATCGAACTTCGCGAGTCCGACGAAGGTGCGGTCATCGTCCGCACCGCCCACCTCAAGTTCGCCGCCTTCCTCCAAGGCGCCAAGGCCGGCGAGTTCGACCACCTCACCACCAACCCCTGAAGGGAACGCACATCGCCCCCGTCGAGCCGGCGCTCGACGGGGGCGACATGAACCCGGCGTACAGGCCGACTCTGACGATGCCCCGGGGGTGGCGCTCTCAGGCCCCTTGAAGACGGCCACGGGCCGCTTCGATCTCGTTTCGGGCCGCAGTACCGAACACCGCTTGGTCCCGCAGAGCGGCGAACACGCGGACGAAGTACGAGATGTTCTCGGGCCTGGACGTCTGGAACGCCCCCGACCAGAACTCCTGCTTGAGCAAGCTCTCGTCGAACAGGTAGAAGCCCTCGCCAGGGTAGAGCGACCGTGGCCGACCTTGCGGGATGATCCCGATGGACACGTACGGGAGCCTGGACACTTCCAGGAGGTGGTCAAGTTGCCTGTTCATCACCTCAGCACCACCCGTATTGTTAGTTAGCGCTGAGGCTTCCAGGAGGAACGAGAATATCGGCGCCCCGGTGCCGAGGAACCGCTTCCGGACCACGCGGTTCTGTGCCGCTTCCTCCACGTCATCCAACGGCAGGCCGTGCAGCTTGGCATGGATGGTGAACTGAGCCTTGGCGTACTCGACCGTCTGTAGGAAACCGGGGACGAACAGCGACTCATACACCCGGAGCAGCTTGGTCTTCGCGTACAAGTCCATGGCTTGGAACTGGAGACGCTTCATCCCCGGTCGGTGCCATCGCTTGTAGTCGGTCCACATCTGCTCGATCTCACGACTCATCGCGATGAGTTCGGGAGTCTGCCCCTCGACGGCACAGGCCGTTGCCCATCGTCGGATGTCTTCCTCGGTCGGGATCTGCGTCCCGTGCTCGATCTTCGACACCTTGGTCTTGTGCCAGCCACAGCACTGCGCGAGCTCGACACCCGAGAGATGGGCATCCCGACGGAGTTCTTTGAGCTGAGTCCCGAAAGCGCGCCTTGCGGACTCGGATGGTTCCTGGTCGGACATGTCGCTACGGCTTGTACTCGCCATTGGGGACGCCGAGCGACCATGCCTGCTCGAACGCCTCGTTGCAGAACCGGATCACGTCCGGATCGGTCGAGAGCTGGATGTCGGTCTGTTGGTTGTCTCCCCCGATGAGGTTGAAGACCACCAGGTCATCCCGGATCAGGCAGTCGTTCCCCGGCAAGGGCAGCGCCGACACGAGACGGCGGGGAAGCCACCGAAGACGTTCCGTGGGGTCGGCCAGCTCGACCGCCATCCGCTGGTAGTCCGAGAGGGGTTCGGAGACGACCCGTACACGCCGGTAAGGGAATCCGGCAGCGGCCTTCCCGGCCAGGAACGCACGATTCCCACGCATCGTCTCCTCGACCGTCTCACGGTCGCCTGAGCGCCACGCCTCGAACAATGGGCGATCCACCTCATAGAAGTCCCGTAGCTCAAGCTTTCGGACCTCTTGGACGGGCTCACCGAACAGCAGCTCAATTCGGCGTGCTGCCGAGATCAATTCCATAACGCTCCCTGACGTACTTCCGCACGAACACATCCATGGTCCGCCCGGACATCTCCCCGAACGTCTCGTCGTCGGCAAGGGCGGCGAGCTGATCCCGAACCTTCGGCCCGCGCTTCTTGAGTTGCACGATCCATGAGTCACGGTCGGTCTCATAGAACGTCTCGCACTCGACGCCGCCCTGAGAATTGGGGTCCGTGCAGAAGAACGTAGCGGTCAAGTCGTCGCCGTCGCTGCTGTGTTGCCGCATGTTGCTCCCCCCGCGATCCGGCCGCATGTCATCTCCGACCTTCGCCCTACGACCACCCCAAGGTCAAGCGTTCGACGGCACCGAAGCTCGCTCAGACGGGTTCCAGCAACTATGAGCAACTTTGTTGAGTGCCGCTGGCCGAGGTTCGTACGGTCTACTCCACGCCCCTACGCATCGGCGAAGGAGAGGGAGCCAGGTATGTCCGCTGCTGTGAGGTCCGCCGGTTCGCACCGGAGCAGGGAACGTGCCAGTCCGCAGAAGATGACCGTGATCCTGAACGAGTACCGGGTGGCACAGTCGGAGTCCCGGCCGGTGCGGTACCCGCTGCCGCCGGGGTGTGGGTGTCCCCGGTGTCGCGCTGGGGGCTCCGGTGAATGACGCGGTCGCCCTTCCCCCGCCGACCGAGGCGGGCAAGTCCTCGACGTCCGCCGAGCCGCCCAACACCCCGGAAGCGCCGGATGCCGTGAGCGCCGTTGTGGAGCGGTTCAGGACCCTGCATGCCGAGCCCATGCGCCACCGACACCAGCACTGAGCCGGCCGCAGCCGGTTCATGAGCAGAGCGGAGGCACCACTTGAACACCATCGACCTTCTCAGGTCGCCGAACACCGTGCTGGCCAACGCCGTTGACGATGCCCTGGACGTGCTCCGTCCCCGCCTCCTGGAGGCCGGGACGGAGCGGATCGAGTTCACCGTGGGGACGCAGCTCAACGGGCGTCCGCACATCGGCACGCACCTGGTGCAGAGCCTGTCGTTCCTGGTCGCCGAGCGGGCCCGCGATGAGTTCGGGGTCGATACGGCCGTGGACTTCGTGGCTCTGGACAACGCCCCGGCGGAGACGATCACCGATGGCGGCCGGATGTACCAGCTCACCTACCACCACCAGCTCGGTGATCACGGCATCCGCGCCCTGGTCGCCGAGTACTACGCCCCTCTTCTGGACGCGATGACCAGCCGCACGGGCGTGGAGTACAGGGTCAGCAGCTACACCGAGCAGCAGGCGGGCCCGGAGTTCCGGGCCGAGTTCCTGCGGACGCTGGAGTTCCTGGATCAGATCCGGTTCTGGCTGGCTCCGGCCAGCGGTACGGCACACATCCGGCTGCCGTGTCCGGTGTGCGGGTGGGCCCAGAAGTACGCCGACCACACGCGGCTGCTGGAGTTGGACGACTCGGGGGCACTGTTCGAAGCGATGTGCCACGAGCACGGCCGCTACGAGGCGGACGTTACGCCGCTCGGCGGCGGGTACCTGGACCTCTCCACCCTGTACCGCAACGTGGTCAAGGAACGGTCCTACCGCCCCGACGACGGCACGTTGCACGTGATGGTGAAGGGCGGCGACTGGGCGTTCGGCTGCCAGCTGGTGGACGGCGCCCACGTCGCGATCGGGGCGCCGGCCGCTCCGGTGCCGCTGCGCGTCTTCACCCCTCAGATCCTCGGCAGCGACGGCGGGAAGCTCTCCAAGAGCCTCCTTCGCGCGGCTGCCGAAGCCGGAGACGCGACGGGAGGCAGCACCGCGGAATGGCTGCTCGACCCGGCCGCCTGGCCCGGCACGCAAGCGGACTACGTCGAAGCGCTCACGGGTGCCGGTGAGCTGATGCTCAGCAGCCCGAGGCACTTCTTCCGGTCCTACACCACGACCGCATTGGAAGCCCTGATGACCACCCGCCAGCCTGCCAGGAACCAATCCCAGGCGCATGGCCGTCCCCGCAACATCCAGATCTACAAGCAGTACTTCGACCTGATCGCCGACGGCTCCAAGACCGTCGAAGTCCGGGTCGCCTACGCCTCGATGAAGCGAATCAGGGTCGGGGACCTGCTCAACTTCACCTGTCGTGGCGAGGAGCGCCTGACCAAGGTGAAGCGCATCGGCACGTACAGGACCTTCAAGGAGATGTTCGGCACCGAGGACGTGAAGGCGGTCAACCCGCACGCGACCGAGGCCGAGCAGTTGCGGGCGATCCACGCGATCTTCCCGCCGGAGAAGGAAGCCCTCGGCGTGATCACGTTCGAGATCGAGCGAGTGAACCCCGATGAGTAGGCGAAGGCGGGTACTGGTGGTCTGCAAGGGGAACCACTGCCGTTCCCCGATCGCCGCCCTGATCATCGCGGAGCGGTCCGGGGGCGCGCTGGACGTGCGCTCGGCGGGCACCCGCAACTGGCACGTGGGCAAGCCCGCGCACCCGCTGATGATCGAGGCCGCTTCCGCCTTCGGCTACGACCTGACCGGCCACCGGGGCCAGCTCCTGGACGAGGGGCTGCTCGGCTGGGCTGACGACGTGATCGCGGTCGACGACGAAACGGCGCTCGCGGTCGAAGCCACCGCTGACTCCGACCAGCCGGTGAGGATCCTCGGCTCGGGCATCACCGACCCGTGGGGCGGCGGTCCCGAGGACTTCGCTGCTGCCGTCCTGGAGATCCAGGAAGCCACGGCCCTGTTCTACGCGGCCTAATCGCCATCCCGAGCAGCCCGGGCTGCCCGTCGCTCCCCCGTGGCACTAACGGTCAGTTCGAGCAGATGAGAGAACCGCCCCGGCCGAGAAGGCCGGGGCGGTTTGCTTTGTTCGAGCGACGTGATGCGTGACGGCTGGCCGAGGTGCGGCGATCGCGTGGCGATCTGGCTCCGCCGAACGGCATCACCGCAGGTCATAGCCCATATGGCGACAGTTCCAGCCGCTCAGGCCTCCCGAACCCCCGCGCGCCAGACCGCGGCCGTCAGGGGGACACCCGGGCGGTAGGCCAGGTGCACATGCGACGGCGCTTCCAGCAGCAGCAGGTCGGCGCGGGCGCCGACCGTGACGGTGCCGACGTCGCTGCGCCGCAGCGCGTGGGCGCCGCCCAGGGTTGCCGCCCAGACCGCCTCGTCGGGGGTCATGCCCATCTCGCGCACCGCGACCGCGATGCAGAACGCCATCGAACTGGTGAAGCTGGAGCCCGGGTTGCAGTCGGTGGACAGCGCCACCACCGCGCCCGCGTCGAGCAGCCGCCGCCCGCTCGGGTACTCGGCCCGCGTCGAGAACTCCGCCCCCGGCAGCAGCGTCGCGACCGTCGCCGACCCCGCCAGCGCCGCCACGTCCTCGTCCGTCAGGTGGGTGCAGTGGTCCGCCGAGGCGGCCCCCAGCTCCACCGCGAGCTGCACGCCGGGCCCGTACGTGAGCTGGTTGGCGTGCACGCGCGGTGTGAGGCCCTTCTCGATCCCCGCCGTCAGAACGGCCCGCGCCTGGTCGCCGTCGAAGGCGCCCTGCTCGCAGAACACGTCTACCCAGCGGGCGTGCGGGGCGCAGGCGTCCAGCATCTCGCCGGTGACCAGGTCGACGTACCCGGCCGGGTCGTCGGCGTACTCGGGCGCGACCACGTGCGCGCCCAGGTAGGTGGTCTCCGGGGTGTGCTGCGCGGCGATCCGCAGCGCCCGGGCCTCGTCGGCGACGGTCAGACCGTAGCCGGACTTGCACTCGATCGTGGTGGTGCCCTGCCGCAGCGCCTCCCGGACGAAGCGGGTCAGGTTGGCGTCGAGTTCGGCGTCGCTCGCGGCCCGGGTGGCCGCCACCGTGGTGCGGATGCCGCCCGCCGAGTAGGACTGCCCGGACATCCGGGCGTTGAACTCGGCGGTCCGGTCGCCCGCGAACACCAGGTGGGCGTGCGAGTCGACGAAGCCGGGCAGCAGCGCCCGGCCACCGGCCTCGAAACGCTCGTCCGCCGCCGGGGCCTGCGCCGCCGGGCCGACCCAGGCAACCGTTCCGCCGTCGATCACCACGGCCGCGTCGGTGAGCAGGCCGAGCGGCCCGGTGCCGTGCCCGGGGTCGTTGGTGACCAGGCTGCCGATGCCCGTGATCAAGGTGGTCCTGGTGCTCAAGACAACGCCTTCCGAAGGGAATTGAACAAAGAGGTCAGTGGTCCAGCACGCCGATCGAGTCCCGCAGCGCGCCCGGCACGTCCGCGACGAGCTGGTGCACGCCGTCCCGGACGATCTGCCGGCCGCCGACCACCACGTGCCGCACGTCGGCCGCCGAGGCCGCGAAGACGGCGGTCTCGGCGCCGAGGCGGGGCGGCGGGCCCGCGGTGCGCACCGAGTCCAGGGCGATCACGGTGAAGTCGGCGAGCGCGCCGGCCTCGACCCGCCCCGCCTCCGGCCAGCCGAGCGAGGCGTGCCCGTCCTCGGTGCCGGCCCGCAGCAGGAGGTTGGCCGTCCAGTGCCCGCGGGTGCGGGTGCGCAGCCGCTCGTTCAGCTCCAGGGCGCGGGCCTCCTCGAACGGGTCGATGACGGCGTGGCTGTCGCTGCCCAGGGTGACCGGGCAGCCCGCCGAGGCGAGCCGGCGGGCCGGGCCGATGCCGTCCGCGAGGTCCCGCTCGGTGGTGGGGCACATGCAGATGGTGGTGGAGGTGTCGGTGAGGAGCCGGACATCCTCGTCGGTGAGGTGGGTGGCGTGCACGGCCGAGGTGCGCGGGCCGAGCACGCCGTGGTCGGCGAGCAGCCGGGTCGGGGTGACGCCGTGCGCGGCGAGGCAGGCGTCGTTCTCGGCGGTCTGCTCGGACAGGTGGACGTGCAGCGGCGCCTCGCGCACCGCCGCCCACTGCGCGACGGTGCCCAACTGCTCGGCCGGGACGGCCCGCACCGAGTGGACGGCGGCGCCGATCCGGGCGTGCTCGCGGGGCTTGAGCGCCTCCGCCCGCACCGCCCAGGCCTCGGCGTCGCCGTCGCTGAACCGCTGCTGCGGCCTGGTCGGCTCGGCGCCGAAGCCGGCGGACAGGTAGCAGGTGTCGAGCAGGGTGATCCGGATGCCGGCCCGGGCGGCGGCCTCGATCAGCGCCTCGCCCATCGCGTTGGGGTCGTCGTAGCGGGCGCCGCCGGGGGCGTGGTGCAGGTAATGGAACTCGCCGACGGCGGTGACCCCGGCCAGCGCCATCTCGGCGTAGACGGCGGTGGCGAGCGCCAGGTAGCGGTCCGGGTCGAGCGCCCCGGCGAACCGGTACATGGTGTCGCGCCAGGTCCAGAAGGTGCCGGAGCCGACCTGGACGTGGCCGCGCAGCGCCCGGTGGAAGGCGTGCGAGTGGGCGTTCGCCTGGCCGGGCAGCAGCAGCCCGTCGAGGCGGACGGCCCCGGGCGGGCAGGGCCCGCTGTCCGGGGTCACCGCGGTGATCCGGCCGCCGGGGCCGGCGGTGATCAGCACGTTCCGCTCGACCACGGGCCCGTTGGGGTGCGGCAGCCAGGCGTACTGCGCCCAGTACGCCACCGGCTCGGGCCCCGAGGTCAATGGGCTCAGCGACACGCCAGGTCCTCCAGTACGTCGGCGAGGGCGGCGACCCCGGCCAGGCAGTCGGCCTCCTCGGCGTACTCGGCCGGGGAGTGCGACACCCCGCTGGGGTTGCGCACGAACAGCATGGCGGTCGGGACGGCCGACGCCAGGATCCCGGCGTCGTGTCCGGCGCCGGTGGGCAGCACCGGGGCGTCCAGCAGCTTGGCGAGCCGGTCGCGCAGCGGGCCGTCGAAGTCCACCACCGGGGTGTAGGACTCGCGGGTCAGCTCGACCCGGACGCCGTCGCGCCCGCCGCGCTCGGCGGCGGCCTGCTCGATCTCCTCGACCAGCGCGGTGAGCGTCGCCTCGTCGGCGGCCCGGGAGTCCAGCCAGCCGCGCACCAGCGAGGCGATCGCGTTGGTGCCGTTGGGCTCGACCGCGACCTTGCCGAAGGTGGCCAGCGCGCCCGCCTGCCGGGCCTTCTTGCGGGCCGCGAGCACGGTGTTGGCGTACGTCAGCATCGGGTCGCGGCGGTCCTCGATCCGGGTGGTGCCGGCGTGGTTGGCCTCGCCGTGGAAGTCGAACCGCCAACGGCCGTGCGGCCAGATCGCGCTGGCCACGCCGACCGGCCGGTCCTCGGCGAGGAGGCGGCCCTGCTCGACGTGCAGTTCGACGAAGGCGCCGATCCGGGCCAGCCGGTCGTCGTCCGCGCCGATCGCGCCCGGGTCGTAGCCGGCCCGCTCCATCGCGTCGGGCAGCCGGACGCCGTCGGCGTCGCGCAGCTCGTACGCGGCCTCGCGGGAGAGCACGCCGGCGGACAGCCGGGAGCCGATGCAGGCCACGCCGAACCGGGCGCCCTCCTCGTCGCCGAAGTTGGTGATCGCCAGCGGTCGGGTGAACTCGGCCCCGCGGCCGCGGAGTTCGTCCAGGGCCGCGAAGGAGGAGACCACGCCGAGCGGGCCGTCGAAGGCGCCGCCGTCCGGGACGGAGTCCAGGTGCGAGCCGGTGACGACCGCCCCGCCCGCGTTCGGATCGCCCAGCCAGGCCCACTGGTTGCCGTTGCGGTCCAGCTCGTAGGCGAGGCCGCGGTCACGGGCCTGCTGCTCGAACCAGGCCCGGCACTCGGCGTCGGCGGAGTTCCAGGCGAAGCGGCGGTAGCCGCCGGAGGCGGCGGAGCGGCCCACGGGGAGCAGCTCCGCCCACATCTCTTCGAACGAGGACGTCACAGCTCACCCATCGGGACGCGCACCCCGCGCTCGGCGGCGACCTCGGTGGCCCGGTCGTAGCCGGCGTCCACGTGCCGGATCACGCCCATGCCCGGGTCGTTGGTGAGCACCCGGCGGATCTTCTCACCGGCCAGCGCGGTGCCGTCGGCGACGGTGACCTGGCCGGCGTGGATCGAGCGGCCGATGCCGACGCCGCCGCCGTGGTGGATGGAGACCCAGGACGCGCCGGAGGCCACGTTGACCATGGCGTTGAGCAGCGGCCAGTCGGCGATCGCGTCCGAGCCGTCCAGCATCGCCTCCGTCTCCCGGTACGGGGAGGCGACCGAGCCGCAGTCGAGGTGGTCGCGGCCGATCACGATCGGCGCGGACAGCTCGCCGGAGGCGACCATGTCGTTGAAGCGCTCGCCGGCCTTGTCGCGCTCGCCGTAGCCGAGCCAGCAGATCCGTGCGGGCAGGCCCTGGAAGTGCACCTTCTCCTGGGCCATCTTGATCCAGCGGTGCAGCGACTCGTTCTCCGGGAAGAGGTCGAGGACGGCCTTGTCGGTCTTGTGGATGTCCTGCGGGTCGCCGGACAGCGCCGCCCAGCGGAACGGGCCCTTGCCCTCGCAGAACAGCGGCCGGATGTACGCGGGGACGAACCCGGGGAAGGCGAACGCGCGGTCGTATCCGGCCAGTTGGGCCTCGCCGCGGATCGAGTTGCCGTAGTCGAAGACCTCGGCGCCCGCGTCCTGGAAGCCGACCATCGCCTCGACGTGCCGGGCCATCGACTCGCGGGCCCGCTGGGTGAACTCGGCGGGCTTGGCCGCCGCGTAGTCCGCCATGTCGTCGAAGGCGACGCCCACCGGCAGGTAGGCGAGCGGGTCGTGGGCGCTGGTCTGGTCGGTGACGATGTCGATCGGCGCGTCCATCGCGAGCAGCTGCGGGACCAGCTCGGCGGCGTTGCCCAGCACGCCGATGGACAGCGGCTGCCGCTTGTCGCGGGCGGCGGTGGCCAGCTCCAGCGCGTGCCCGAGGTCCTTGGCCTCGACGTCCAGGTAGCGGTGCTCGATCCGGCGGGCGATCCGCGACGGGTCGCAGTCGATGCAGATCGCCACACCGCCGTTCATGGTGACGGCCAGCGGCTGGGCGCCGCCCATCCCGCCGAGGCCGGCGGTGAGGGTGATGGTGCCTTCCAGCGTGCCGTTGAACCGCTTGTTGGCGACGGCCGAGAAGGTCTCGTAGGTGCCCTGCAGGATGCCCTGGGTGCCGATGTAGATCCACGAGCCGGCGGTCATCTGCCCGTACATGGTGAGCCCGAGGCTCTCCAGCCGGCGGAACTCCTCCCAGTTGGCCCAGTCGCCGACCAGGTTGGAGTTGGCGATCAGCACCCGCGGCGCCCACTCGTGGGTCTGCATGACGCCGACCGGCCGCCCGGACTGGACCAGCATGGTCTCGTCCTGCTTCAGCCCCTCCAGCGTCCGCACCATGGCGTCGAACGAGCGCCAGTCCCGCGCCGCCTTGCCCGTCCCGCCGTACACCACCAGCTTCGACGGGTGCTCGGCGACCTCCGGGTCGAGGTTGTTCATCAGCATCCGCAGGGCCGCCTCCTGCTGCCACCCCTGCGCCGTCAGCCCCGTCCCCCGCGCCGCCCTGACCTCACGCGGCCCACTCGCCTGCTGCACCATGTCCTGGCCTCCCTGCGGATGGATTCATTCAGATTCAGCTCGGCTGAATATATCCAAACAATCAACTCCCGACCAGACCCCGAACCCATCCGATCAGCCCCGCCGCCGACCGACCCGGCGCGCTAGCCTGAACCCGGCGAACACCAGCCACTCGGCCCAGCGACGAGAACGGAGAACACGATGACTGCGATCACCGTGCGGCCCGGCAAACTGCGGGATGTGGCGGAGGAGATCGAGCGGAGCACCGGCCTCCGCGTCCAGATCATCGGAGGAACCCTGGTGATGTCCCCCACTCCTCGCGGCAAGCACGCGGGGACGGTCAAGCGCCTGTCCCGCCAACTCGACGGCAGCCTCCCGGCCGGTCTCGGCGCCTACGAGGTCTCCTCGATCAACATGCCCGACGACGCCGAGGACTACGCGACACCCGACCTGGTCGTCCTGCCGTCCGACTGGGAGGACGACGACGACTGGCTGGCCGACCCGCACGACGTCGAACTCGCCGTGGAGGTCATCTCCACCTCCGAGCGGGTCAGCCACATCGCGACCAAAACCAGCTGGTACGCGGTCGCGGGCGTGCCGGTCCTCCTCGCGGTCGACCCCCGCAAGGGCGTCTGGACGCTCCGCACCCACCCCCGCGACGGCGAGTACCAGGGCGTGCTGCACGGCAAGTACGGCGAGCCCGTCCCGCTGCCCGCGCCGCTGCCCGCCGAGCTGGACACCTCCGCACTGCCGCTGTACGCACCCCGCGCCTGAGTCAGGCCGCGGCGTCGCCGTCCCAGTCGATGCCGATCTCGGCGAGCCAGCGGCGGTCGGCGGCGTCGGGGGTGGGCGGGGTCGGCGGGCGGGGGATGTTCTGGACCGGGCCGAGGCCGTACTTCTCGGCGGCCGCGGCGGCGGCGCGGGCGTCGGGTTCGATGACGCCGACGTGCACGGCGGACTCGTCTCCCGGGTCGAGGACGGTCAGTTCGGGATCGGGCAGGCGCCGCAGGGTGACGCGGCGTCCGCAGGTGGGGCAGGACCATTCGTCGACACCCGAGGCCAGGCGGGCGACGAACTTCATCTCGTGGATCACGCGCATGGGCGGCACCCCCTGCTGTAGGGGATGCCCGGGTTCGTGACGGCTACTCCCCGCCGTGTCTACTCCAAAAACAGGCCACGTGCCGCGGCGGACTGCTCGATGGCCTCCAACCGGGCTTCCGCGCCCGGGAGTTCGTCGCACATGCGCTGCAACAGCACCCGGCCGAGCATCATCGGCGCGCACGCGGTGTCGAAGACCAGCCCGGTGCCGACGGCGGCCGGCAGCATCAGGTCGGAGAGCTTGGCGACCGGCGCGAAGGCGCTGTCGGCGACGGTCAGCACCGTCAGCCCGCACTCGCGGGCCACCGTCAGCGCGTCCATCAGCTCCCGCGGGTAACGCGGCAGCGCGAAGCAGAGCAGCGCGGTGGCCCCGGCCGCGGCGGCCTGTTCCAGCCGGTCGGCGAGCATGCTGCCGCCCTCGTCGAGGAGGCGGATGTCCGGGTGCACCTTGGCGGCGAAGTAGGCGAAGCCGCGCGCCTGCGCGGAGGCGGCCCGCAGGCCGAGCACCGGCAGTGGGCGGGAGGCGGCGAGCAGCCGGGCGGCGCGGGTGATCGGCTCGGGGTCGGCGAGGAGTTCGGCGAGGTGGCGCAGGTGGGCGATCTCGGCGAGCACGGCCTGCTGGTGCTCGTTGCGCACCGCGTCGTCGGGGGTCTCGGGTGCGGCCGGCTCGCCCGCGCCGAGTTCGCGCAGCTGCTTGCGCAGCGCCGGGTAGCCGTCGTAGCCGAGGGCGACCGCGAAGCGGGTGACGGACGGTTGGCTGACGCCGGCGAGTTCGGCGACCTCGACGCTGGAGAGGAACGGCGCCTCGGTGGCGTGCCGGACCAGCGAGTGCGCGATCCGCCGCTGGGTCGGGGTCAGTCGGTGGCCTTCGAACAGCTGGAGCAGCCGGGCGGAGGGGCCGACCGTGCCGGCCTCGTCGGTGGCGGTCATCAGCGGTACCTCCGGATGCGAGCGATTCGGACGACGACTGTGCAGCAGTGCGTCGCGCCTGGCAAAGACGTCTCGTACGGCGGGACGCCGGGCGAGACGGCCCGAGCGGGTGGGGGCTCGGGGTAACCCTGAATTCTCCCTGAACCCGCCCGGATTCCCCCACCGACGGATGGACCGCGCCCCTGACACGGGCCCAGGCTGTTCCCATGGACACTCGCCAGGACGACCTGCGGCGCGACCTCGACGCCGCCCTGCACGCTCGCAAGGAACTCGGCAAGGAGTACGAGCCGGAGCTGGTCGACTCGTTCCTGAGCCGCCTGGACGCCCGCCTGGACGCCCGGGTCGAGCGCCGGGTGGCCGAGCGGATGGACGACTACGAGCCCGCGCACCGGCGCCGACCGCACCGCCCGGGGCCGGGGCCGGGGCTCGGCCGGCCCGGCAACCGGTTGGCGGTGATCTCGCTGGCCCTCGGCATCCCGCTCACCGCGATCGCGGCCAGCCCGCAGGGCGGCGGTTTCTTCGGCCTGCTGGTCAGTTGGGCGGGCATCGTCGGGGTCAACTTCGCCGCCGCGTTCGGCAACCGCCGGGACCGGGACGAGCCGCGGTCCCGGTCCCGCGACGACTGGGACTGAGCCCCGCCGCCCGCACCAGCCGTCCCACCGCCCGCACCGGACCCGACGGCCCGTCACGCCGATCGCACCGAACGCACCGGGTCACACCGGGTCAGGCCAGCGGCCCGGTGACCCGCTCCACCGCCCGCACCAGTTCCCCGGAGGCGACCAGCGCGGCCGCGGCCTCCAGGTCCGGCGAGAGGAAGCGGTCGCGGCCGGCGCCGCCGACCCCCGCCTCCCGGGCGGCGGCCATGGCGGCCGTGGTGGCCGGGGCCGTCCGGCCCGCGCCGTCGGCCTGCTGGCGGATCTCCAGGGCGCGGGCGGCGGCGGTGAGTTCGACGGCGAGGATCCGGCCGAGGTTGTCGACGGACTGGCGCAGCTTGCGGGCGGCGGACCAGCCCATCGACACGTGGTCCTCCTGCATCGCGGAGGACGGGATCGAGTCGACCGAGGCCGGGACGGCGAGCCGCTTGTTCTCGCTGACCAGCGCCGCCTGGGTGTACTGGGCGATCATCAGGCCGGAGTCCACGCCGGGGTCGTCGGCCAGGAAGGCCGGCAGGCCGTGCGAGCGGGCCTTGTCGAGCAGCCGGTCGGTGCGGCGCTCGGAGATGGAGCCCAGGTCGGCGGCGGCGATGGCGAGGAAGTCCAGCACGTACGCGACCGGGGCGCCGTGGAAGTTGCCGTTGGACTCCACCCGGCCGTCCGGCAGCACCACCGGGTTGTCGACCGAGGCGGCCAGCTCGCGGGAGGCGACCAGCTGGGCGTGGGCGAGGGTGTCCCGGCCGGCGCCGGCCACCTGCGGGGCGCAGCGGATCGAGTAGGCGTCCTGGACCCGCGGCGCGTCGTCCTGGTGGTGGCCGGTGAGGCCGGAGTCCTTGAGGACGGCCAGCATGTTGGCGGCGCTCAGGGCCTGGCCCGGGTGGGGGCGGATCGGGGCGTGCAGTTCGGGGGCGAGCACCTTGTCGGTGCCGAGCAGCGCCTCCAGGGTCATCGCGGCGGTGATGTCGGCGGTGGTGTAGAGCCGCTGCAGGTCGGCGATGGCCATCACCAGCATGCCGAGCATGCCGTCGGTGCCGTTGATGAGGGCCAGGCCCTCCTTCTCCAGCAGTTCGACGGGCTCGATGCCGGCGGCGGCGAGCAGTTCGGCGGCGGGCTTCTCCACGCCGTCCGGGCCGGTGGCCACGCCCTCGCCCATCAGGACCAGCGCACAGTGCGACAGCGGCGCGAGGTCGCCGGAGCAGCCGAGCGAGCCGAACTCCCGGACCACCGGGGTGATGCCCGCGTTGAGCAGGGCGGCCATGGTCTGCGCGACCAGCGGGCGCACCCCGGTCCGGCCGGAGGCCAGCGTCTTCATCCGCAGGAAGACGAGTGCCCGGACGACCTCGCGCTCGACGGCCGGTCCCATCCCGGCCGCGTGCGAGCGCACCAGCGACCGCTGGAGCTGCGCGCGCAGTTCGGGGCTGATGTGCCGGACGGCGAGCGCGCCGAATCCGGTCGACACGCCGTAGACGGGGCGCGGTTCGGCCGCGAGGGCGTCGATCCGCGCCCGCGCCGTCGCCATCTCGGCGAGCGCGTCGGGGCCTATCTCGACCCGGGCGTTCCCCCGGGCGACGGCCAGCACGTCCTCGGCGCTGACGTCGGCCTTGCCGACCTGGACCAGCGGAGCGTCGGGGGCCACAGCACTGTGCATATCCATATACACCATCACATCAGGTGAATGAAGATATGACAACAGGTGGTCGCCATCCGAAACGGCCACGATCGTACGCCCGTACCGGCCAGCAGGATTTTCACCCGGGCCGCCCCGTACCGCACGCTGGTGCCCACGGACACGCACGGAGGTGGCAGGGCGATGACGCGGGCGACGGCACGGCGCCGGGTGGTGCGGCTGCGGGGGGACGAGCGCGGGGTGCGGCCGGACTCGCTGGCGGCGGAGGAGCCGCTGGAGATCCGGCTCGGCGGCGAGCCGCTGACCGTCACCATGCGCACCCCCGGGCAGGACTTCGACCTGGTGGCCGGGTTCCTGGTCGGCGAGGGGCTGGTGCACACCGCCGAGGAGCTCGCCGCCCTGCGGTACTGCGCCGGGACGGACGAGTCCGGCGCCAACACCTACAACGTCGTCGACGCCACCTTGCGCGGCGCCGCCCGCGCGCTGCCGCTGTCCGCGCACCGCAACCTGCTCACCACCAGCGCCTGCGGCCTGTGCGGCCGGGACACCGTGGACGCCGTCCGCACCCACGTCCGCCACCCGGTGGGCGAGGACCCGCTCACCGTCCCGCCGTCCCTGCTGTACGGCCTGCCGGAGCGGCTGCGGGCCGCCCAGCGCACCTTCGAGTCCACCGGCGGCCTGCACGCGGCCGGCCTGTTCGACGCCGCCACCGGCGACCTGCTCTGCGCCCGCGAGGACGTCGGGCGGCACAACGCGGTGGACAAGGTGGTCGGCTGGGCGCTGCGCGAGGGCAGGCTGCCGCTGACCGGACACGTCCTTCTGGTCAGCGGCCGGGCCTCGTTCGAGCTGACCCAGAAGGCCGCGCTGGCGGGCGTCCCGCTGCTGGCGGCCGTCTCGGCGCCGTCCTCGCTCGCGGTGGACCTCGCCGAGGAGCTGGGCCTGACCCTGGTCGGCTTCCTGCGCGGGGAGGGCGCGAACGTCTACACCCGGCCGGACCGGATCGCCTCGCCCTCCCCCGCCACGCCCTCGACAGCCACGCCCTCCCCCGCCGCGCCGGTCACCCCCTGAGCTCGGCGTCGATCAGGTCCGCCGCGCGGGCGGTGCCGCCCTCGGCCCGGCCGGCGGCGGCCAGCGCCTTCAGCCGCTCGGCCACCGCCGGGTCGTCGACCAGCTCCAGCAGCGCGCCGCGCAGCGCCTGCGGGGTCGCCTGCGCGGTGTCCAGGCGGCGGGCGACGCCGAGCCCCACCAGCGCGTCCGCGTTGGCGAACTGGTCGACGGCCTGCGGCACGGCGATCATCGGCACGCCGTGGTACAGCCCCTCACTGGAGCCGCCCATGCCCGCGTGGGTGACGAAGGCGTCCGCCTGCGCGAGCACCGACAGCTGCGGCACCCACCGGTGCACCTCGACGGTGTCCGGCACCTCGCCCAGGTCGGCCAGGTCGGTGTGCGCGCCGACCTGGAGCACCGTGTGCCAGCCGGGCAGGCCGCCGAAGGCCTGGACGCAGGCCCGGTAGAACGCGGGCTGGTGGGTGAAGGCGGAGCCGAGCGAGACCAGCAGCACCTTCTCCGCGTGCGCCGGCCGCTGCCACCCGCCCTGGTGGGCGCGGTCGCCGAAGCACGGTCCGACGAAGGTCACGCGCCGCTCGTCGACCCGGTCCGCGTTGAGCTGCAGGGCACGCGGGATCAGGGCGACGGACCGCGCCGGGCGACCCTTGAAGGCGTCCACGTCGCGCTCCACCGTCCCGGCCTCGGCCAGCCAGTCGGCGAACCGCCGGTAGTGCTCGGCGCCGCCTGGCCCGTTGCGGATCGCCTCGTACACCTCCGCCATGTCCTGCTCGATGCCCTCCCAGCCGACGTAGGTGGGCGACAGCTGCACCACCGGCACGCCCAGCCGCTCGCCGAGCGCCCGCCCGGCGAAGCCCGCGATGTCGCAGAGCACCAGGTCGGGGCGGTCGTCCGCGAAGGCCTCCAGCAGGACGGGGTACATCGCGAGGGCGTCGTCCAGGAACAGCTCCTGGAGCGCCACCGGGTCCTCCTCCCAGGCGTCCGGGCCGCCGGCGAGCGGCAGCCTCGTCGGGTACGGGACGAAGCGGGCGCCGGTCGACTCGACGGCCCCGGCGAAGGAGGCGTCGTTGACGTAGCTGACCCGGTGGCCCCGGGCGACCAGTTCGGCGATCACGGCGAGGCTGGGGTTGACGTGCCCGTGGGCCGGGATCGAGACCATCAGGATGTGGGCGGGGTGCGCGGAGCGGGTCATGGGGGCCTCCAGGGTCCAGAATGAGACGAGACGGTCCGTCTCGTTGGCGCCGCTTCAGCATGATCCGGGCCCGACGCCACGTCAAGACGATACGGTCCGTCTCGCTGCTGCGCTTAGAATTTCCGCCATGGCCCACAGAACCGCCCCCGACCCGGCCCGCCGCAGCGAACGCTCCCGCGCCGCCGTCCTCACCGCCGCCGCCGAACTCGTCGCCGACGTCGGCTTCGGCAAGCTCACCATCGAGGCGATCGCCGCCCGGGCCGGCGTCGGCAAGCAGACCATCTACCGCTGGTGGCCCTCCAAGGGCGCCGTCGTCTTCGACGCCTTCCTCGCCGCCAACGAGCACGAGGGCAGCCTCGCCCTCCCCGACACCGGCGACCTCGCCGCCGACCTGCGGGCCGTCCTGCGCCCCGCCGCCGACGAACTCACCGACCCCGCCCTCGACCGCACCTACCGCGCCCTCACCGCCGAACTGCTCAACGACCCGGCCCTGTACGCCGACTACCGCACCCGCCTGCTGGACCCGCTCCTCGACGTCACCCGCGAGCGCCTGCGCAGCGCCCGCGAGGCCGGCCAGCTCGCCCCCGACGCGGACCTCGACCTCGCCCTCGAACTCCTCTACGGCCCGCTCCACTACCGCTGGCTCTACCGCCTCGGCCCGCTCGACCACGCCCACGCCGACCGCCTGGTCGAGGCGGTCCTGCGCGCCCTCGGGCGGGCCTGACCGCACCGGCCACCCGCCCCGGCCTCACACCACCGGGGGCGAGGCCGCGCCCGCCAGGGCGACGGCCACCAGGGCGCGCATGGCGAAGGCCGCCTGGCCGAGCGGCAGGGTGGCGTCGTCGGCGAAGAGTTCGACGAGCCAGCCGCCGGCCGGGTTCTGGCCGCCGGCGGCGACCATGCCGCGGTAGCCGGAGACGACCAGCATGGCCTCCTCGGCCGGGTCGTTGCCGGCCGCGCCGGCGCGCAGGGCGAAGGCGCCGCCGCGGACGGCGCGGCGGGTCATCGGGTAGTGGCGCAGGTCGAAGACGGCGTCCGGGGCCTCGATCTGGGCCCGCTGGGTCTCGGCGCGGGTGCTGCCGGGGCCCCTGGTCATCCGGTAGACGGCGTGCTGGGCGGTGCGCATGAGGTGGGAGCCGGGCGGGACGTAGGAGACCCACCAGCCGACGGCGTCGAGCAGCCGGGCGGAGGCCTCGGCGACGACGACGAGCTTGCCGAGGGTGTCGGCGGGGTGGACGGCCCGGGCGGCGGCGGCCTGGTCGAGGGCCGCGAGGACGGCGGTGAGCAGTTGGCCCGGGTCGGCGCTGTGCGCGGCGCCCCGGAAGCGCCGCCGGTCGCCCGCCCCGGCCCGGCCGGGGCGGGCGCCGCGTGCGTCGGCCCGGTGGTGCGGGTCGGCGGCGTCGGCGAGCAGCACGGTGGGGTCGGGCGAGAAGCCGGGGCCGTGGCTGCGCCCGGCGACGACGGGATGGGCGGCGCGGGCGGCCTTGGCCCGGTACTGGGCGGCGTCGGCGAGCCGGAAGAGCCGGTCGGGGGTGGTGACCGGGCCGATGGAGTCGCCGGTGGAGGCGACACCGCAGGCGACACCCTCACCCTCGGACAGGGCGAGGGCCCGGGCGCAGAGCTCCTCGGCGACGGCGACGACCTCGTCGGCCTTCTGCCCTTCGGCGAGCAGGCAGAACTCGTCGCCGCCGAGGCGGGCGGCGAGGCTGCCGGGGAGTTTGGCCGCGGCGACCGAGAGCTGGTGGGCGAACCGTTCGAGCAGCCGGTCGCCCATTTCGTGGCCGAGCTGGTCGTTGACCCGCTTGAGGCCGTTGACGTCGCAGACGACGAGCGAGACCACGGTGTTGTCCCGGTTGTGCGCCGTCAGGGCGCTCTCCAGCCGGGTGTCGACGGCGCGCCGGTTGGCGAGGCCGGTGAGCGGGTCGGAGAAGGCGAGTTTGCGCAGGTCGGCGAGGCGTTCGGTCTGGGCGAGGCCGGCCGAGATCTGGGCCGCGAGCAGGGTCGCGTAGTCGGCGTCGGCGGCGGAGAACTCGGGCTTGCCGACGCTGCGGGCCAGGTACAGCTCGCCCCAGGCCTGCCCGTGCAGGACGATCGGGGCGACCACGCAGCAGGCGCGGCCGCGCCGGCGCAGCGCCGCGGCGCGTTCCTGGCAGTACGCGCCGGCGGTGGGGTGGGCGTGCCCGGCGTGCGGTTCGGCGTTCTCGGCGGTCTGCAGCCAGGCCCGCGGGAGGCGCCCGGTGGTCCAGCGCTCCTCCAGATAGGTGACGATCTCGGGGAAGTCGGCGACGGGGTAGGACTCGTCCTCGGGCAGTTCCTCCTCGCCGGGCGCGAGCTCCCCGTGGTTGACCAGGACCCGGAGCCGGCCGGATTCGCGGTCCCAGACGGAGACGGCCGCCATGGTCGCCCCGAGCGCCTCGGTGGCGCGGGCGGCGGCGGCCCGGACGGCCTCCAGCGGGGTGAGCGCGCCGGCCATGTCCTGGGCCAGCTCGACCACGGACTGCAGCCGCAGGTCGGGCAGTTGGCCGGCCGGCTGCGGGCCGCCGCAGTCGCAGTCGCAGCCGCGGTCCGTCATGATCGCCTCACTGCTCACCGGCTCGCCTCGCTCCCTGTGCTCGGTCCTGCCGGACCCCCGACGGCGGCCGCACCCACCCGGCCGCTTTCACCAAGACTATGGCGGTTTCGTTCGGTTATGCCCCGTTTGCCGGGGCGGACCCGCAACCGGCCGTACGGGTTTCAACCGTTCGGCACCCCAAGCATCGGGACCGGCCCGGGGCCACGTCCTGGAAAAGGCCGGGGAAGGCCGGAAAGGCCCGGGAAAAGCCGGGAAGGGCACAGGAGAAGACCGGAAGGGGCCCGGAAGAGACCGGGAAGAGTCCGGGAGAGGCGTGAGAAGGGCCCGGGAGGGGCAGGGGCGGAGTCCTACTCCGGCTTCAGCCGCCGCGACAGCAGCCACGGCTCGACCAGCCCGAGCCCGCGCACCGGCCGGCGCCACATCGGCTGCAGGTGGAACCGGTGCCCGGCGTCCAGGCCCGGCACCGGCAGGCCCGAGGCGGGCATCCCGGCGGCGGCCGACAACGCCTCGGCGAGGCCGGGGCCGTCCGCGTCCGGCGGGGCCACGCTGCCGTACTGCTCCAGGGCGGCGGCGAACTCGCCGTCGATCAGCACCGCGTCCTTGGGTGCGATCGAGGTGAGCCGGCTGGCCAGGTTCACGGTGGTGCCGAAGACGTCGCCCATCCGCGAGGTGACCGTGCCGAAGGCCATGCCGACCCGCAGCGCGGGGATGCTCTCGTCCTCGGCGAGGGCCTCGATCAGGCTGAGCGCGATCTCGGCGGCGGTGACCGGGTCCTCGGAGACGTAGAGGATCTCGTCGCCGAGGGTCTTGATGACCCGGCCGCCCTGCCCGGCGATCAGGTCCGAACAGGTGTTCTCGAAGGTCTCGACGAGTTCGCCGAGCTCCTCCTCCTCCAGCCGCCGCGACAGCCGGGTGAAGCCGACCAAGTCGGCGAAGCCCACGGCGAGGCGGCCGCTGGTGATCTCGTTGTCCTCGGCGGCCTGGACCACCCGGCCGGTGACGGCGGCGAGCTGGCGGCGCCAGACGTACACCAGGAACTGCTCCAGCTCCGGCAGCAGCAGCTCGACCAGCGGGTAGGCGACGTCGGCGCGGGTCAGGCCGGGTTCGACGGCCTGGGTGAGGTTCTCCAGGAAGGTGTCCATCTGCCAGCCGGCCAGCCGGGCGGTGGTCTGGCCGGTGGAGCGGGCCACCTGGATCGCCATCGACTCGCTGAGCAGGCCGGACTCGACCAGGCCGGCGAGCCGGCGCAGGGCGATCACGTCGCCGTCGGTGAGGGCCCGGGACTGGCCGATGTCGGGGAAGCCCATGGCCCGCCAGAAGCGGGTCGCCAGCTCCATCGGGACGTCTGCGGCCCGCGCGGCCTGGTACGGGGTGTAGCGGCGTGGCGCGTCCAGGATCAGGCGTTCCAGTTCGAGCGCGACCGTGGGGTCGTGGGTCCCCGATGTCGCGCCGCTGCTGCCGTCCTCTGCCACCGGTCCGTCCCCGTGCGGTCGCCGCACTTGCCTCGTGTCCTGCCTGTCCGGGCGCGCCCGCCACCCGGCGGGCAGTGGCGCGCCTCACACCGCTGCCAGGTGGAATGTTCGCACGGAATCGCGTGATCCGGGGCATCAGCCCGGGTCAAGGAGAGGTGAAGAGTGCCGTTCAGCGGGGCTCGGGGCGCACGTGGACGACGTCCCCCGCGCCGACCGCCCGGCGTGCGCCGTCGGGGGTGCGGACCACCAGGCGGCCGTCGCCGTCGATCGCCACCGCCTCGCCGACCAGCTCCCGGTCGCCCGGCAGGTGCACCTTCACCTGGCGGCCGAGCGTGGTGCAGCGGTCCGCGTAGGCGCGGAGCAGCTCGCTGGTGTGCGGGTCGCCGGCGGCGGCCGTCCAGGTGCGGTACAGCCCGGCGAACTCGCGCAGCAGGGCGCGCAGCAGGGTGGACCGGTCGGTGACCTCGGCGCCGGCCAGCGCGAGCGAGGCGGCGGTGGGGACGGGCAGCTCGGGCTCGCGCAGCGAGACGTTGATGCCGAGCCCGGCGACCACGGCGCCGCCGCTCAGCTCGGTGAGGATGCCGCCGAGCTTGCGCTCCGCGCCGTCGATCTCCACCTGGAGGTCGTTGGGCCACTTCAGCCCGACCTCGACCCCGGCGACCCGGCTCAGCGTGCTGGCGGTGGCCACCCCGACCAGGATCGGCAGCCAGCCGTAGCGCTCGACCGGCACCTCCTCGGGGCGCAGCAGGACGGACAGGAACAGCCCGGAGCGGGCCGGGGCGCTCCACTGGCGTTCCAGCCGGCCGCGCCCGGCGTTCTGCACCTCGGCGACCAGCACCGCGCCCTGCGGGGCGCCGGCCCGGGCGCGGGCGGCGAGGTCGTTGTTGGTGGAGCCGGTCTCGGCGACGACGTCCACCGAGGTCCAGAGCCCGTCCGGGACCAGCAGGTCGCGGCGCAGCGCGGCCTCGTCCAGCGGCGGGCGGTCCAGGTCGGTCCACGGCGACGGCCCGGCGTGGCCGAAACCGCGCAGTCCACTGCGGCGGGGGGAGTCGGGTGCGGTCATGGTCCAGAACACTAGGTCCTGTCCGGTCGCGTGGGGCGTAGGCCGCCCCATCGTCCCGCAGAACGCGCGTTGACACACTGTGTCGATGGCCATAACGCCAGGACATGACGTCCGGGCCGGTGCGCTGGCTACGCTACCCAACGGTAGTTCGCAGCGCCGCCCTGCCCTCATGCGCGGGCCCCCACTCCGGCCCGCGCGCACTCGAACAGGTCGCGGCCCATGGATCAGGGAGAGCCACCGGATGACCGAGGCGCCGTACGACCCCCACACCACCGCCGGCAAGCTCGCCGACCTGCGGCGCAGGCTCGACGAGGCGGTGCACTCCGGCTCCGCCGCGGCCGTGGAAAAGCAGCACGCCAAGGGCAAGCTGACGGCCCGCGAGCGGGTCGCGGAGCTGCTGGACGAGGGCTCCTTCGTCGAGTTCGACGAGTTCGCCCGGCACCGCTCGACGAACTTCGGGCAGGAGCGGAACCGCCCGTACGGCGACGGCGTGGTGACCGGCTACGGCACCGTGGACGGCCGCCAGGTCGCCGTCTTCGCCCAGGACTTCACCGTGTTCGGCGGCTCCCTGGGCGAGGTGTTCGGCGAGAAGATCGTCAAGGTGATGGACTTCGCGCTGAAGACCGGCTGCCCGGTCATCGGCATCAACGACTCCGGCGGCGCCCGGATCCAGGAGGGCGTGGTCTCGCTCGGCCTGTACGGCGAGATCTTCCGCCGCAACGTGCACGCCTCGGGCGTGATCCCGCAGATCTCGCTGATCATGGGCCCCTGCGCGGGCGGCGCGGTGTACTCCCCCGCGATCACCGACTTCGTGGTGATGGCCGACCGGACCTCGCACATGTTCATCACCGGCCCGGACGTGATCAAGACCGTGACCGGCGAGGACGTCGGCATGGAGGAGCTGGGCGGCGCCCGCACCCACAACAGCAAGTCCGGCAACGCGCACTACCTGGCCACCGACGAGAAGGAGGCCGTCGAGTACGTCAAGAGCCTGCTCTCGTACCTGCCCTCCAACAACCTGTCGGACCCGCCGTCCTACCCCGAGCAGGCGGACCTCACCGTCACCGACGAGGACCTCGAACTCGACACCATCGTGCCGGACTCGGCGAACCAGCCGTACGACATGCGCAAGGTGATCGAGCACATCGTCGACGACGGCGAGTTCCTGGAGACCCAGCCGCTGTACGCGGGCAACATCATCACCGGCTTCGGCCGGGTCGAGGGCCAGTCCGTCGGCATCGTCGGCAACCAGCCGATGGACCTGGCCGGCTGCCTGGACATCAACGCCAGCGAGAAGGCCGCCCGCTTCATCCGGACCTGCGACTCCTTCAACATCCCGGTGCTGACCTTCGTCGACGTGCCCGGCTTCCTGCCCGGCACCGAGCAGGAGTGGGACGGCATCATCCGCCGCGGCGCCAAGCTGATCTACGCCTACGCCGAGGCGACCGTCCCGCTGATCACCGTGATCACCCGCAAGGCCTTCGGCGGCGCGTACGACGTCATGGGCTCCAAGCACCTGGGTGCCGACCTCAACCTGGCCTGGCCGACCGCGCAGATCGCGGTGATGGGCGCGCAGGGCGCGGTCAACATCCTGCACCGGCGGGAGATCGCCGAGGCCGAGGCGGCGGGCGGTGCCGAGCAGAAGCGGGCCGAGCTGATCGCCTCGTACGAGGACACCCTGCTGAACCCGTACCTGGCGGCCGAGCGCGGCTACGTGGACGCGGTGATCCCGCCGAGCGAGACCCGCCGGCACATCGTCCGGGGTCTGCGGGCGCTGCGCGGCAAGCGCGAGGTGCTGCCGCCGAAGAAGCACGGCAACATCCCCCTGTAGGCCCTCGTCGGGAGAGAATGAGCCATGGCACCGATCCACGTGCTGCACGGGCAGCCGACCCCCGAGGAGCTCGCCGCCGTCCTGGCGGTGGTCCAGGCCCGGGCCGCCGCCGCGCAGGCCGCCGCCGAGGCGGCGCGCCGGGCCGGTGCCGGCCCGGCCGCCCCCTGGAACGACCGTTCCCGCCTGTTCCGCCAGGCCGTCCACCCGGGCGTCAACGCCTGGCGGACGTCCGGCTGGGCGAGCTGATCCGCCCGGTGCGGAGTGGGGGGGGGGGCCCGGCCCCGAGACCC